>NZ_JBEXZD010000078.1:0-39515 GCF_040628575.1 Streptomyces sp. NPDC006393 | reverse complement strand
AGTCCGGGGTGCCTGCGGCAGCGGCTGCCCGGCAGCCCCGGCGCCCTGTGTCCGGGTGCCCCCCGGCAACGGCTATCCGTCAGCCTCCGGCGCCCTGAGTCCGGGGTGCCTGCGGCAGCGGCTGCCCGGCAGCCCCGGCGCCCTGTGTCCGGGTGCCCCCCGGCAACGGCTATCCGTCAGCCTCCGGCGCCCCGAGTCCGGGGTGCCTGCGGCAGCGGGAGCCCGGCAGCCTTCGGCGCCCTGAGCCGTGGGCGGCTCCCGGCTACGGCGGCTCCGGCCTTCCGAGCCCTGGCCGCCTCCCGGCCCCCGCACCCCGGGTGCCCCCGGCAACGGCTGCCCGTCAGCCTCCGGCGCCCCGAGTCTGGGGTGTCTGCGGCAGCGGCTGCCCGGCAGCCTCCGGCGCCCTGAGCCGTGGGCGGCTCCCGGCTACGGCGGCTCCGGCCTTCCGAACCCTGGGCGCCTCCCAGCCGCCGGACCCTGGGCGGCTCCCGGACCCCAGGAGGCTCCCGGCCAGGGCACCCCGGGAGCCTCCGGCACCCGAACCCCGGGTGCTTCACGGCGACGGCAGCCCGGGCCTCCCCATGCACCCCGGACCCGGGTGCCTGCGCCGACGGCAGCCCGGCAGCCTCCGGGATCCCGAACCCGGGCGTCCCCGGCAGCGACAGCCCGGCAGCCCCCGACACCCCGACCGGGACGCACCACACCCCGGCACCCCGACTGGGACGCACCCCGGCACCCAGACCCCCTTGCCGACACCCCGACCGGCAACCAGAACCGCAGCGCCCCCGGTGACCAGAACCGCCGCGCCCCGCCGACCAGAACCGCCACGCCCCCGGCAACCAGAACCGCCGCGCCCCGCCGACCAGAACCGGACACTTCCAGCAAGCGGAATCGATAATTCCGATCTGTTGATGGTGGGTGCACTCAATTCCGGCGAAACCGGCGCCGACGCAAGGCAGGATGGTTTCTGCTGGGGAACTGGTTCGGCTGGGGTTCGTTCCCCGGCCGTAGGCAGAGGGCCGCGCCGCGCGGTCCTCGGAGCAGAAAGGGCGCCTGGTGTTCACAAGCGTATTGATGATCGAGAAGGCCCTGACGTCCGCCGACGTGGAGTTCGTCACCACCCTGCACGGCGAGGAGCCGGTCTCCTTCCACGTGCTGCTCCAGCCGCGCGGTGAGCAGGCCGACCGGCTGCTGCGGGCCATCGACGACATCGCGCTCGGCGAGATCGACGAGGCGGCGCGCGAGGGCGAGACACCCGAGGGCGCGGCCGCGAAGAGCGAGGGGGAGCGGGCCCTGGAGGTCTCCCTCAAGGCGCTGCGCGGCGCGGGCGGCGAGGCCGAGGGGCGCCTGGTGGAGGACCATCCCCTGGACGCCCTGAAGTCCCTGGTCGCGGACGTCGGCGCGGACGAGGTGATCGTCCTGACCGACCCGCACTACGTGGAGGAGTTCTTCCATCGGGACTGGGCCTCACGGGCCCGTCACAAGGTCGGCGTGCCGGTCCTGAAGCTGTTCTCGCACAGCAAGGCATAGGCTTGTGCGGCGCCCCCGCGCTCGGGTGCGCGCACCGTCGTACCGCAGCCGCACCACCTGGGGAGAACAGCGCATGGCACCCGGCCTTCCTACCGCCATGAACCGACCGCACTTCATCGGCATCGGCGGCGCCGGGATGTCGGGCATCGCCAAGATCCTCGCCCAGCGCGGCGCGCGGGTCGCGGGCAGTGACGCCAAGGACTCCGCGACCGCCGAGGCGCTGCGCGCGCTGGGCGCCACCGTGCACATCGGGCACGCGGCCGAGCACCTCGCCGACGACGCCAGCTGCGTCGTCGTCTCCTCCGCCATCCGCCAGGACAACCCGGAGCTCGCGCGCGCCGCCGAGCTGGGCATCCCGGTGGTCCACCGCTCCGACGCCCTGGCCGCCCTGATGACGGGCCTGCGCCCGATCGCGGTCGCCGGCACCCACGGCAAGACGACCACGACCTCCATGCTGGCGGTCTCCCTCTCCGAGCTGGGCCTGAACCCCTCCTACGCCATCGGCGGCGACCTGGACGCCCCCGGTTCCAACGCGCTGCACGGCGAGGGCGACATCTTCGTGGCCGAGGCGGACGAATCGGACCGCAGCTTCCACAAGTACGCCCCCGAGGTCGCCATCGTCCTCAACGTGGAACTGGACCACCACGCCAACTACGCCTCGATGGACGAGATCTACGAGTCCTTCGAGACCTTCGTGGACCGCGTCACCGAGGGCGGCACGCTGGTGATCTCGGCCGACCACGAGGGCGCGCGCGAGCTGACGCGCCGCATCACGGCCCGCGACGTGCGGGTGGTGACGTACGGCGAGTCCGAGGACGCCGACGTGCGCGTCCTCTCGGTCGTGCCGCAGGGCCTGAAGAGCGAGGTCACCGTTCTGCTGGACGGTACCGAGCTGACCTTCTCCGTCTCCGTCCCCGGCCGCCACTACGCGCACAACGCCGTCGCCGCGCTGGCCGCCGGCGTGGCCCTCGGCATCCCGGCCGCCGAGCTCGCCCCCGCCCTGGCCGCCTACACCGGCGTCAAGCGGCGGCTCCAGCTCAAGGGCGAGGCCGCCGGCGTCCAGGTGATCGACTCCTACGCCCACCACCCGACCGAGATGACCGCCGACCTGGAGGCGATGCGCGGCGCCGCGGGCGACGCCCGGATCCTGGTCGTCTTCCAGCCGCACCTGTTCTCCCGCACCCAGGAGCTGGGCAAGGAGATGGGCCAGGCGCTCGCCCTCGCCGACGCCTCCGTGGTCCTGGACATCTACCCCGCCCGTGAGGACCCGATCCCCGGCGTCACCAGCGAGCTGATCATCGAGGCGTCCCGGGCGACCGGCTCCGACGTCACGGCCGTCCACGACAAGACGGAGGTGCCGGACGTGATCGCGGGAATGGCGAAGGCCGGCGATCTCGTTCTCACCATGGGAGCGGGCGACGTCACGGACCTCGGCCCGCGCATCCTGGACCGACTGAACGAGAACTGAAGCGAGGGGCTGAGGCTCATGCCGTACGACGTCGAGAAGCCGGACGAGCAGTGGCGCGCGGAGCTGACCCCGGCCGAGTACGCGGTGCTGCGCCAGGCCGGCACGGAGCCCGCCTTCACCGGTGAGTACACGGACACCAAGACGAAGGGCGTCTACTCCTGCCGGGCCTGCGGCGCCGAGCTGTTCACCTCCGACACCAAGTTCGAGTCCCACTGCGGCTGGCCGTCCTTCTTCGACCCGAAGGACACCGACGCCGTGGAGCTCCTGGAGGACCGGTCCCACGGGATGGTGCGCACCGAGGTGCGGTGTGCCCGCTGCGGGTCGCACCTCGGGCATGTCTTCGAGGGTGAGGGGTACCCCACACCCACCGATCAGCGGTACTGCATCAACAGCATCTCGCTGCGACTGGCGCCGGCCGAGGACTGAGCCGAGGGCTGAGCCGAGGGCCGCGGCAGGACGCGGCGGGACGCTTTGCAGCACCCTGACGCGGTGGGACAATAGGGGACACAGGTGGCGTCGCCGACGCCACCGGCAGTTTCTCCGCATCTCCGCAGAGGCGGGTGAAAGAGATGGTCACAGCCTCCTACGTCGAACTGGCCGTCGCGCCGCACTTGTGGGCCACTCTGGGAGCCTTCATCGGTGGTCTGGTGGTCGTGTGCGCGCTCGTATGGGCCGTAGGCATGGGCATCGGCGTGATGCGCCGCGAGCCGGACCGCCCCAAGGACCACGAGCAGCCTCATCTCCCGGTCACCGGAGCCGTCGAGGAGATCAGCGAGATCCGCGAGCCCGACGAGGTGGAGCCCGAGGACGGGCAGCGGCTCATGCCGTACGAGATCCATCGCGCCGGCACCCGCCGCAGCGAGGACCAGCACCGGCACCGCTGGGCCCCGGGCACCAGCGGATCCTTCGGCAGCGGAGGCCCGGGCGCCCACTGATCCGGCGAAGCGGGGCAGGTCCCATCACGGGCCTGCCCCGTTTTCACAGGCCCTGCCACACCTTCACGGGACGCACCCCCGCCCGGGGCGCTCCCAGTCCGCCGCAACCCGAGGCGTCTAGACTCAATCCGCAACGGCCCGTGCGACCGTGGCCGAGAGCGGGCAGCTTCTGCCAGACCCGAAGGGTGTTCGGCGTTTGATACGCATAGACACAGTCACCAAGCGGTACCCGGACGGCACGGTCGCGGTCGACCGGCTCTCGCTGGAGATACCGGACCGCTCGATCACCGTCCTCGTCGGACCCTCCGGCTGCGGCAAGACCACCACCCTGCGCATGATCAACCGGATGGTGGAGCCCAGCGAGGGCAGCATCCTCCTCGACGGCGTGGACATCCGGCAACAGCCCGTCAACTCCCTGCGGCGGTCGATGGGCTACGTCATCCAGAACGCCGGTCTCTTCCAGCACCGCACCATCGTCGACAACATCGCCACCGTGCCCCGGCTGCTCGGCTGGAGCCGGAGCAAGTCCCGTGCTCGGGCGGGGGAGTTGATGGAGCGCGTCGGCCTGGACGCCGCGCTGGCCAAGCGCTACCCCTACCAGCTGTCGGGCGGTCAGCAGCAGCGCGTCGGCGTGGCCCGGGCGCTCGCAGCGGACCCGCCGGTGCTGCTGATGGACGAGCCGTTCTCCGCCGTCGACCCGGTGGTCCGCAAGGGCCTTCAGGACGAACTCCTGCGCATCCAGGACGAACTGGGCAAGACCATCGTCTTCGTCACCCACGACATCGACGAGGCCATCAAGCTCGGCACGACGGTCGCGGTGCTGCGCACCGGCGGCCGGCTCGCCCAGTACGCCCCGCCCGCCGAACTGCTCACCGCGCCCGCCGACGCCTTCGTGGAGGACTTCCTCGGCACCGACCGGGGCATCCGCCGGCTCTCCTTCTTCGGCACCGAAGGGCTGGAGCTGACGAGCGCCCCGGTGGTCACGGTCGACACCACCGCCGAGGAGGTCGCCGCGCGCACCGACGCCGACGACGTGCCCTACCTCCTCGTCACGGACCGCGAGGGCAGGCCCCTCGGCTGGAGCGAGCCGGCCGCGCTCGCCGCCGGACCGGTGGACGCGGCCCGGCTGCTGCCCCACGGACGGCCCTTCCGGCACGGCGGAGAGTCCCTGCGCGCCGCCCTCGACTGCGCCGTGCTCTCCCCGACCGGCTGGGCCGTCGCCGTGGACGGCACCGGCCGCGCCGTCGGCGTCGTCTCGCAGCAGGCCATCGGCGAGGCGATCCGCACGGCCCACGCCGGCCGCACCACCGGTGCCGCCGGTGACGACGGCGGTACCGGTGGTCGTGCGCTCGGTGACGCCGATGCCGCGACCGGCGCCGAGGTCGCCGGATGAGCGGCTTCTTCGACCTCCCGAGCGACCTCCAGCACAGCTGGCTCGGACTGATCGGCCTGCATCTGCGCGAGGCCCTGCTGCCGGTCCTGGCCGGCCTCGTCGTCTCGCTGCCGATCGCGCAACTGTGTGTGCGCTTCCGCTGGTTGTACGCGCCGGTGCTGGGCCTGACGACCGTCCTCTACGCCATTCCCTCGCTGGCCTTCTTCGTCGTCCTGATCGACTACACCGGCCAGACCGAGCTGACCGTGATGATCCCGCTCGCCGTCTACAGCCTGGTCGTGCTCGTCCCGGCCATCGTCGACGGCGTCCGCTCGGTGCCCCAGGAGACGCTCGCCGCCGCCACCGCCATGGGCTTCGGGCCCGTACGGCGCTATGTCCAGGTGCAGTTGCCGATCGCCGTGCCCGCCATCATCGCGGGACTGCGGGTGGCCACCGTGTCCAGCATCTCCCTGGTCAGCGTGGGCATGCTCATCGGCAACCAGGGCGCGCTCGGCAACCTGCTCAACGACGCCAACATCTACCACCGGCCCGAACTCGCGGTGAACTCGGTGGTCACCACGGCGGCCCTGGCCATCCTCGCCGACGCCGTCCTGGTCCTCGTACGCCGTCTGCTCACCCCCTGGATGCCGCACGGCACCCGCCGCCGCGCCCCGGCCGAGGCCGCCGACGCCGCCGAGGCGGGGCCCGAGCCGGCCGTGCCCGCCCTGGAGGACACCGTCCGGTGAACGTACTGCACTTCGTCAACGCCTTCTTCAGCGACGGCGCCCACTGGCACGGCTACGACGGCATCCCCACGCGGCTGGTCCAGCACATCCGGTACTGCCTGATCGCGCTCGCCCTCGCCGCCGCCATCGGGCTGCCCGTCGGCCTGGTGACCGGGCACTACGGGCGCGGCGGCAACACCCTCGCCTTCGTCGCCACCGCCGGGCGGGCGCTGCCCAGCTTCGGCCTGCTGGTGCTGATGACCATCATGGTCGGCTTCGGCCTGGTGCCCGTCATGGTCCCGCTGGTGGTGCTCGCCGTCCCGCCGATCCTGGTGACCACGTACGAGTCGGTGCGTTCCGTCGACCCCTCGCCGGTGGACGCCGCGCGGGGCATGGGCATGCCGGAGTCGCGGATCCTGTTCCAGGTCGAACTGCCCGTCGCGCTCCCGCTGATCCTCAGCGGCCTGCGCTCCGGCGCCATCCAGATCGTCTCCACGGCCACCATCGCCGCCTACGTCGGCATCGGCGGCCTCGGCCGCTACGTCATCGACGGGCTCTACCAGCGCGACTACGAGAAGGTGGTGGGCGGCGCCACACTGGTCGCCGCCCTGGCGCTGGCGACCCTCGCGGTGTTCTGGGCGGTGGCGCGGTGCACGGTCTCGCCCGGGGTACGCAGGAGCGGCTGATCCGGGACGTGCGGCGCCGCCGCCCCAGGCCGGCGTCTCGCACAACTCGCCGAAGATCGAAGCCAATCGGTGACCCGGTGGCTCTTGACTGACCGAGAACCGGCTGGATTGGATCGGACAGGTGACTTCTCACCCGAAGAACTCCAGGTCCAGCACGAGGCTCACCGGCGCGGCCGCTGTCGCGCTCGCCACCGTCGCGGCGCTCGTCACCGGGTGTTCGTCGTCCTCAGACAACACGTCCGACAACCCGCTCACGGGCGGCGGCGCGAGCGGCGACGGCGTCGTCGTCGGCTCCAACAACTTCGCCGAGAGCATCCTGCTCGCCGACATCTACGGCGAGGCCCTGAAGGCCAAGGGCATCAAGGTCACCTACAAGCCCAACATCGGCAGCCGCGAGACCACGTACGGCCTGCTCAAGAACGGCTCGATCACCGTACTGCCCGAGTACAACGGCGCGCTGCTGGCCTACCTCGACAAGAAGGCCGCCCCGAAGACGGTGGAGGCCACGACGGCCGCGATCAACAGCAAGCTCGACCCGGGTCTGACGCTGCTTCAGCCCGCGCCCGCGCAGGACAAGGACTCGGTGACCGTCAACGCCGAGACGGCGAAGAAGTACCACCTCACCGGGCAGTCCTCCATCGCCGACCTCAAGGACGCCGCCAAGGACCTCGTCTTCGGCGGCTCGCCCGAGTTCCAGGCCCGGCAGCAGGGTCTCCTCGGCCTGAAGTCGGTCTACGGGCTCCAGTTCAAGTCCTTCAAGGCCCTGGACGCGGGCGGCCCGCTGACCCAGGAGGCCCTGAAGAAGAACACCGTGCAGGTCGCGGACGTCTTCACCACCGACCCGACGATCGCCAAGGAGAAGTTCGTGGTCCTCCAGGACCCGAAGAACCTCTTCGGCTTCGAGAACGTCCAGCCGCTCGTCCGCAAGGGCAAGCTCTCCCAGAAGGGCGTCGACACGCTCAACGCGGTCTCCGCCAAGCTGGACACGGCCACCCTGCTGGACCTGGACACCCAGGTGCAGGCCCAGAAGAAGGACCCGCTGGACGTCGCCAAGGCCTGGCTGGAGTCGGCCGGTCTCGCCTGACGTCACATCAGGTGCCGGCCGCCCGCGCCCGGGCCTCGTCGCGCCGCTGCCTGCGGGCCCGGCGTGACTCCTGGTCCGGGAGCCAGCCGAAGACCAGGCAGCTGCCGGTCGCCCCGAGGAGGAGGCCGAGGAAGAAGCCGCCCAGGTTGGAGGTGACCCAGGTGCCCAGGGACAGCAGGATGCCGGTGAGGGAGTAGAAGAGGCGCTGGGCGGGGTTGAAGAGGGTCAGCAGCCCGCACAGCACCATCAGGGTGGGCAGCAGATAGCCGGCCAGGCCCTGCATCCCGATGTGCATCACGACCTTCAGTGACGCCTTCTCGGTGAGCAGGATCTCCGCCCCGCCCAGCGTGAGCAGCAGCCCGCCCCAGAAGGGCCGGCGGAACCGCCAACGGCGGAACGCGGCCCACGGGCCCGGTCGCGGGGCATCCGGGCCCGCCTGCCCTGCGCGTACGTCGGCCGTCATCGGTTCAGCAACCCGTGTCGCTGAACCGGAGCTTGAGGCCGGGCAGCTTGAACACGCCGGCCGTCGTGGCGTAGTTGGTCTGCCGCAGGTCGGCGATGCGGACCGTGTCCGACTGCTGGCTGAACACGCCCTTGGGGCCCTGTACGCCCGCCTTGGTGAGCGTACTGGCGTCGTTGCCGATCTCGATGTTGTCGAAGGCGGCGTCGCCCGACAGCTCGGTGGAGTCCGTCGTCAGATCGGTCGCCTGCACCTTCTCGGCGCCGCTGCCCGCGGTGATCAGCAGGTTGGTGCCGCCCAGGTCGACGCTCTGGCACAGCCGGGTCAGCGTCGCGTTCTTGATCGCCGAGGTCACCACCAGCACCTGGCCGCCGGTGTCGCCCGCGTTGGGGCTGTCCTCGGCCATGTTGTCCAGGGCGCCGAACTGCTCGAAGCCGGTGCCGTTCAGCTCGGTCGCCGTGACCGTGAAGGGCATCCCGGAGATCGCGAACTGGACACCCAGGGCGCCCTGTGCGGTGAGCACCGCAAGGCCCGCCGCGACCAGGGTGGCGGGCACCGCCATGACGGCGGCATGGCGCAGCCGCACCCGTCCGCGTCTGTCCGTGCCGGGGTGCTCGGGGGTCTCGGGGGTGGGGTCGGCGGACGGTGTGAGGTCCGAGGACGAGGCCATGTCTGCTCCCGTGTGCATGGTCAATGCCGGTTCGGAGTTCAGCGGCCCGTTGCCCTGGCGCGGACAGCGGCTGCCGCACACCCGGAGGCACCCGTAGGCACCCTGAGGCGCCCGGAGGCAACTCCCGGGTGGGGCAAGGGCTTTCTGGTTACGCGGCAGTAGGTGCGGAGGAAGTTACCGGGGGTTACAGGCAGGGGTCAAGGTGCTTGTGAAAGAAAGGTGAACCTTCGGCGCCTCGGTCTCGCACGCGGCGTACCGCTTCGGTCGACTCGGCCAACTCCCTTGCCAGGCCTTGACGTTGACGAGACAACGGGTCTACAACTCTGCGTGGCCCCCCGGATCCGTGGCGCCGGATCCGTGACGCCGGTCCCCTCGCGCGGCCCGCCGCACGGCCCGCCGCGCTCCCTCCCGGAGCCGTTCCGCCTGCCGGCCCTTCCACGCACACCGGTTCACCTGTGCAAGGGCTTTCACGTGCCCTCCACGGCTCCCTGCGCACGCACCTCAGGGCGTCCCCGCACCTCGCCCGACCCCCACACAGAATCGAGGTACCCGCATGCGTACGCGTCCCGTCCTCACCCTCGCCGCCGCCGTCGCCGCGCTCTCGCTCCCGGCGATCGTCCCAGCCTCGGCCGCGGGCGGCGCGGTGCTCACCACGGGCGGTCCGGGTGGCACGCCCGTCGCGGTCGGTGACGTGCTCACCGCCTCGCTGGCGAGCGGCACCCGCGCCACCTTCTCCTCCAGCGCGTCCGGCAGCAGCGGCGTCTCGTGCACCTCCTCGACGTTCACCGCCACCGTCACCGGCAACCCCGCCGCGCCCGGCACCGCGACCGAGTCGGTGACCGGCCACACCTTCGACAGCGCCAGTTGCACCAGCAACGTCACCGGTGTGCTCGGCGTCAACGGCATCACGATCGACAACCTGCCGTACGCGGCCACCGTCGCCTCCGACGGCACCCTCACCGTGACACCGCCCAGCGGCTCCGCCATCCAGGCCACGGTCAAGCTGCGCACCCTGCTCGGCAGCGTCACCTGCGTCTACAAGGCGGCCGCCCTGACCGGCAAGGCCGACAACGCCGCCAACAGCATCACCTTCACCGACCAGCAGTTCGGCAAGGCATCCGGCTCGTCGCTGTGCTTCGCCAACGGCTACTTCACCGCCCAGTACGCCCCGGTGACCGACGCGGGCGCCACCGTGTACGTCAACTGACCCTGCCGGGCCGCCGGCGCGCCGGGCACGACACGAGCAGCACGTGTCCGGCGCGCAGGTGTTCGCTAGCGTGAGCGCATGCCCGAGATCCCGACCCCGCCGGTGCTCCTCGGCGGCGCACCCGGTTCCTTCCCGCACAGTGTGCTGGCCGAGCGGCACCCCGCCATCGTCCGGCAGGTGCGGGACGCCTTTCCCTACGGCCCCGAGCAGCACCGCGCCCTCGACGCGCTGCTGGAGAGCTGCACCCGGGGAGTGATCGAACCGCTCCCCGCCGACGCCCACGACCGGGACCGCTGGACGGCCTGGGGGCTGGCCGGGTACGAGGGCCGGTCCTGGTTCGACGTGCCGTGGCTGTGGTCCGAGAGCTACTTCTACCGCCTGCTCCTCGAGGCCGTCGGCTACTTCGGCCCCGGCCCGTGGCAGGGCATCGACCCGTTCCGCCCGGCCAAACTCGCCGAACTCGACGCCCAGGACACCGACGAGGAACTGGCCGCGCTCGACGCCCTGGAGGGCGTACCGGACGCGGAGCGCTCGGCCGCCCTGCTGCACGGCTCGCTCTGGGGCAACCGCGCCGACCTCGGTTTCCGCCTGTCGGCGGCCTCGACCGGCGCCCGGGCGGCGGCCACCGACGTCACCCAGGACACCCCGCGCCTCGTCGCCGACGACAGCGAGACCCTGTGGTCCCTGCTGCCGCCCTCCGGCACCGGCACGCTCTGCCTGGTCGCCGACAACGCGGGCCGCGAACTCGTCCCCGACCTGCTCCTCGTCGCCGACCTCCTCGACCACGGCCGCGCCGGGCGGGTGGTCCTCCACGTCAAGCCGTACCCGTACTACGTCTCCGACGCCACCACCGCCGACGTCGTCGACGCCGTGCGCCGGCTGACGGCGGCGCCGGGCGCCGCCCACGGGTACGGGCGCCGCCTGTGGTCCGCGCTGGCCGACGGGCGGCTGACGGTCCGCGCACACCCGTTCTCCTGCGCCCCGCTGCCGTACGCCGAGATGCCCGGCGACCTGCGCGAGGAGTTCGCCGCGAGCACGCTGACCGTCCTCAAGGGCGATCTGAACTACCGGCGCCTGGTGGGCGACCGGCCGTGGTCCCCGACCACGTCGTTCGCGGACGTGACCGCGTACTTCCCCGGCCCGGTCGCGGCCCTGCGCACCCTGAAGTCCGAGGTGGTCACCGGCCTGGACGCCGCCACCGAGGCCGCGCTCGACAGCGCCGAGGACCGGGACTGGCGGACCAGCGGCACGCACGCGCTGATCCAGGTCGCCGGAGCCTGACGGGTCTGCCCCCTCCCGGCCGTGTGACGAACCTTCGCTGCTCACGGGCCGGTTCGGGCGGCGATTCACGCGATGGTGTGATCGGATGCGCGCCCGAGGATGCCGCCGGAGTGTCACGGGTAGTGCCCGGCCATGACGCAGCAGCCCTTCGAACTCCCGCACTTCTACATGCCGTATCCGGCGCGGCTCAACCCGCACGTCGACGAGGCCCGCGCCCACTCCACGCGGTGGGCGCGCGACATGGGCATGCTGGAGGGCTCCGGGATCTGGGAGCAGTCCGACCTCGACGCGCACGACTACGGACTGCTCTGCGCCTACACCCACCCCGACTGCGACGGACCCGCCCTGTCCCTGATCACCGACTGGTACGTGTGGGTCTTCTTCTTCGACGACCACTTCCTGGAGACGTTCAAACGCAGCCAGGACCGGGCCGGCGGCAAGGCCTACCTGGACCGGCTGCCCCTGTTCATGCCGCTCGACCTCGACACCCCCGTACCCGAACCGGAGAACCCGGTGGAGGCCGGCCTCGCCGACCTGTGGGCGCGCACGGTGCCGTCGATGTCGGCCGACTGGCGGCGGCGGTTCGCGGTGGCCACGGAACACCTGCTGAACGAGTCCCTGTGGGAGCTGTCCAACATCAACGAGGGGCGCGTCGCCAACCCCGTCGAGTACATCGAGATGCGCCGCAAGGTCGGCGGCGCCCCCTGGTCGGCCGGGCTCGTGGAGTACGCCACCGCCGAAGTGCCCGCGAGCGTCGCCGGATCCAGGCCGCTCAGGGTGCTCATGGAGACCTTCTCCGACGGTGTGCACCTGCGCAACGACCTGTTCTCCTACCAGCGCGAGGTGGAGGAGGAGGGCGAGCTGAGCAACGGCGTGCTGGTCCTGGAGACCTTCTTCGGCTGCACCACCCAGGAGGCCGCCGACACCGTCAACGACGTCCTCACCTCCCGGCTGCACCAGTTCGAGCACACCGCGCTCACCGAGGTGCCCGCCCTCGCCGTGGAGCACGGCCTCACCCCCGACCAGGTCGCGGCGGTGGCCGCGTACACCAAGGGCCTTCAGGACTGGCAGTCCGGCGGCCACGAATGGCACATGCGCTCCAGCCGGTACATGAACAAAGGGGCACGCCCGGACAGCCCCTGGCAGCGGCTGTCCGGCCCCGGCACCTCGGGCGCGGACGTCCGCGCGCTGCTGGCGGACGCGGGCGCCGAGCGCTTGCGCGCCTACACCCATGTGCCGTTCCAGAAGGTCGGACCCGCCCGCATCCCCGACCTGTACATGCCGTACGAGCTCCAGCTCAGCCCGCACCTGGACACCGCCCGCTCCCACCTGACCGCCTGGTGCCACCGCATGGGCATCCTCGCCGAGGGCGTCTGGGACGAGGACAAGCTGGCCGCCTACGACCTCGCGCTGTGCTCCGCCGGACTCGACCCGGACGCGACGCCCGAGGCGCTCGACCTGAGCGCACGCTGGCTCGCCTGGGGCACCTACGGCGACGACTACTACCCCCTGGTCTACGGCCACCGCCGCGACCTGGCCGCCGCCAGGCTGACCACGGCCCGGCTGTCGGGCTGCATGCCCGTCGAGGGCGAGGAGCCGGTCGTCCCGGTCAACGCCATGGAGCGTGGCCTGACCGACCTGTGGGCGCGCACCACCGCGGAGATGACACCGGACCAGCGACGCACCCTCAGGCAGTCGATCGACGCGATGACCGAGAGCTGGGTGTGGGAGCTGTCCAACCAGTTGCAGAACCGGATCCCGGACCCCGTCGACTACCTGGAGATGCGGCGCGCCACCTTCGGCTCCGACCTCACCCTCAGCCTGTGCCGGATGGGGCACGGCCCCGCGATCCCGCCCGAGGTCTACCGCACCGGCCCGGTCCGCTCCCTGGAGAACGCGGCCATCGACTACGCCTGCCTCCTCAACGACGTCTTCTCGTACCAGAAGGAGATCGAGTACGAGGGCGAGATCCACAATTCGATCCTCGTCGTGCAGCACTTCTTCGGGATCGACTACCCGGCCGCCCTCGCCGTCGTCCAGGACCTGATGACCCAGCGCATGCGCCAGTTCGAGCACGTCGTCGCGCATGAACTGCCCGTCGTGTACGACGACTTCGGACTGTCCGAAGAGGCGCGCGCCACCATGCTGGGCTACGTCACGGACCTTCAGAACTGGATGGCCGGCATCCTGAACTGGCACCGGAGCGTCGACCGCTACAAGGCCGAGTGGCTGGCGCGCCGCGCCCACGGCTTCCTCCCGGACCGCCCGCCGGCCCCCGCCCTGCCCGTCGGCTGACCCAGGCTCCAGAGCGGCACCAGCCGGAGGCGATCGATGGAACAGACCGCGTTGCGTCCCAAGCCGATGCCCGGCCGGGAGCCACCGGGCGGCGCCTCGCGCGGCACCGGCCGGCGCCCGCGCACCGCCCGCCGCGGCCGCCGGCTGCTGACCGTCGTGTCCGGTCTGCTCGGCGGCCTGGTCCTGCTGCTGTCCGGGATCGGCATCGGCACGGTGAGTGCCACGGTGATCGGCATGAGCAGAGTGGCCGAACTGCAACGCCAGGCGGCAGGACCGGGGGCGGCGGCCCCCCGGTCCGCCCCGGCGGACCGGACGGCGCCCGCGAGCCCCACGCCGACGCCGGTGCGCCCGGCCCTCGGCATCGAGGCGGTCGACGACACCGGGCCGGGCGCCCGCGTCGTCGGCGTCCACGTGCCCGGCCCCGGCTACTCGGCGGGCCTCGTCCGCGGAGACGTGCTCCTCGTGTTCGGCAGAACCCGCGTCGACTCGGCCGCGGACCTGGCCCAGGCGGTCGCCCGGGCGCGCCCCGGCCGCGAGGTCGTGCTGACGGTACGGCACCGCAGCGGCGGCTACGAGCAGCTGACCGTGGTGCCCGGAGTCGTGGTGTGAGGCGGACGTCCTCGGCCGAGGCGAGGGGTGCCGGGACCGCCATGCGGCGGGGGCCGGGTGAACGGTGTGTCGTGGCGCCGGTACGGGGCGTGCGGGGCCGGTGGGTGACGAGTCTTAACATGGGGGCGGAACCACTGGTCACACGGTCGGCCGACCGGACGGGGCGGGGCGAGGGGCCCGCGCCGCCCGGCGGATGCGGCCGACCGGCTCGCGCGGCCCCGCGCGGACGGGCAGGATGCTGCCCGTGGGTCCACCACCACCCCTTCAGCCGAATACGGAGGCCCGGATGACCGGCACCGCGCCCGCGCCCTTCACCGCCGACGACTACCGGGCCCGGATGGCGCGTGCCGCACAGGCGGCCGCCGACGCCGGGCTGGCCGGGCTGCTGGTGGCGCCGGGCCCCGACATGGTCTGGCTCACCGGCTACACGCCCACCGCCGTCACCGAACGGCTCACCCTGCTCGTCCTGGCCGCCGGCCGGGACCCCGTGCTCGTCGTCCCCACCCTGGAGGCCCCGGACGCCGCCGGGGCCGTGGGCGCGCCCGCCCTGACCCTGCGGGACTGGACCGACGGCAAGGACCCCTACGCCGTCACCGCCGACCTGCTCGACACCTCCGGCCGGTTCGGCATCAGCGACAACGCCTGGGCCATGCACCTGCTGGGCCTCCAGCGGACCCTGCCCGGCACCTCCTACGCCTCCCTCACCGAGGCCCTGCCGATGCTGCGCGCCGTGAAGGACCCGGCGGAACTGCGGCTCCTGGCCGCCGCGGGCGCGGCCGCCGACCAGGCGTTCGAGGAGATCCGCGAGGTCCGCTTCGCCGGGCGCCGCGAGTCCGAGGTCGGCGCCGACCTCGCCGAGCTGCTGCGGCGCTTCGGGCACTCCCAGGTCGACTTCACCATCGTCGGCTCCGGCCCCAACGGCGCCAACCCGCACCACGAGATGGGCGACCGCGTCATCGAGCGCGGCGACATGGTCGTCCTCGACTTCGGCGGCCTCAAGGACGGCTACGGCTCCGACACCACCCGCACCGTGCACGTCGGCGAGCCCACCGACGAGGAGCGCCGGGTGCACGACATCGTGCGCGAGGCCCAGGAGGCCGGCTTCCGGGCGGTGCGCCCCGGGGCGGCCTGCCAGGAGGTCGACCGGGCCGCCCGCGCGGTGATCGCCGAGGCCGGCTACGGCGAGTACTTCATCCACCGCACCGGCCACGGCATCGGCGTCACCACGCACGAACCGCCGTACATGATCGAGGGCGAGGAACAGCCCCTCGTGCCCGGCATGTGCTTCTCCGTGGAGCCCGGCATCTACCTGCCCGGCCGCTTCGGCGTCCGCATCGAGGACATCGTCACGGTGACCGAGGACGGAGGCCGCCGCCTCAACGACACGACCCGCGAGATGGTCCTGGTGGACTGACCGACCGGCAGCCCCCACCCGCAACCCGAATCGACACGGCCCGACGATGACCCAGGCACCGACACCCACCGCGGACAGCCTCCGCAGACTGGTCCGCACCCTGCTCAAGGAGAGCTCCCAGGACCGGGCCGGCACCGCCGCCGGACCCGACGTCCGGCCCGTCGCCGAGGGCGGCGAGCACTCCACGTGGTGGGTCGGCACCCGCCATGTGCTGCGCCTCGCGCCCGACCGGGAGGCCTCCGCACGCCAGCGCCGCGAGGTGCGCCTGCGCGACCTGCTCCGGCCGCACGTGCCGATCGCCGTGCCGGCCAGTGTCGCCCACGGCGAGTGGGCGCCCGGACTGACGTACACACTGGACACGCGGATCACCGGCGGCACCACGGGCGGGCACGACGTCTCCGCCGTCGGAGAGGACGACCTGGCCGGGCTGCTCACGGGACTGCGCGCGGTCCCCGCCCGCCAGGCCGAGGCACTCGGCGTGCCGCGCACCGCGCCCCGCTCCCTGGAGGCGCTGCGCCGCATGGCCGTGCACGCCGCCGAGCGCCTCGGGAAGGCCGACGAGTTCGATCCCGCGCGGATGCACCAGCTCACCCCGCCCGCCGCGGCCCAGCTCGCCGCCCAGCCCGGCACCGCCGTGCTCGTCCACCACGACCTCAAGGCCGAGCACCTGGTGGTGAGCGCGGACGGCCGGGTGCGCGGCGTCCTCGACTGGACCGACGCGGCGGTCGGGGATCCCGCCGAGGACATCGCCGGTCTCGCCCTCGCCGTGGGTTCCCCCGCCGCCGTGCGCGCCGCCACCCTCGCCGGCTACGGCGCCCGCCCCTGCCTGCGCGGCCTGTGGCTGGCGCGTTGCGACTGCGTGATCCGGCTCGCCGACCGCCTCGAGGGCCGCGACGACAGCCCGCTGCCCCTCCTCCGGTCCCAGCTCCGCCACGCCTGGGAGGCGATCCTCCTGGAACGGGTGACGGAACTCCGCGAGGACTGCCAGGGCACCGGCGACGACGGCATCCCGGCACCGTAGCGCCACGCCGGCCGCCCCCTCCCATGAGATCGCGGGGCGGTGGCGCCGCCTCGGCCGTGCGGCGGCCGGCGGCACCGGGGGGGACCGGGGGGATCGAAGCCGCGTGAGCTGCTGATCCCCGGGTCGTCGCGGGGCGGTGGCGCCGCCTCGCCGTGCGGTGGCCGGCGGTACCAGTGGGGATCGAAGCCGTGTGAGCTGCCGATGCCCGGGTCGTCGCGGGGCGGTGGCGCCGCCTCGCCGTGCGGTGGCCGGCGGTACCGGTGGGGATCGAAGCCGTGTGAGCTGCTGATCCCTGGGTCGTCGCGGGGAGGTGGCGCCGCCTCGCCGTGCGGCGGGCCGGCGGGCCGCGTCGCGGCCCGGGTGCGCGGAGCCGGCGATGACCGTGGCGTCGCGGGTGGCGGACGCTGTCCCGTCATGGCCCGGCCCTGCTCAGGGCCGACGGTCTCCGCGGCGCTGTGGCCGCCGGGCCGCCGGCCCCTGATGCGTTGCCGTGGCGGTCCCGCCCCGCCTCGGAGCGGGTCAGTTCTGCGCCAGCACCACGCACGACTCTCCGGGCAGGTGCAGCACCCCGTCGCCGTCGGGAACGTCGACCGGGTCCCATGCGGCGAGGAGCTCGGCGGGGCGGGTGCCGAGGGGGATGGCCGCGGGCTCCTTGCCGAGGTTGACGGCCACGCGGATGTCGCCCCGCCGGAAGGCGAGCCAGCGGGCCTCCTCGTCGTAGGCCACCTTGGTGTCGGCGAGGTCGGGGTCGGTGAGGTCGGGCAGCTCGTGCCGCAGTGCGATGAGCCGCCGGTACCAGGCCAGCAGACGCGCGTGCGGCTCGCGCCGCGGCTCGGACCAGTCCAGGCAGGAGCGGTCGCGGGTCGCCGGGTCCTGAGGGTCGGGCACCTCCTCCTCCGCCCAGCCGTGCGCCGCGAACTCCCGCCGCCGGCCCCGCCGCACGGCCTCCGCCAGCTCCGGATCGGTGTGGTCGGTGAAGAACTGCCACGGAGTGCTCGCCCCCCACTCCTCGCCCATGAACAGCATCGGTGTGAACGGTGCGGTCAGCGTGAGCGTGGCCGCGCACGCCAGCAGCCCGGGGGAGTCCGCCAGGAGCAGGGACAGACGGTCTCCCTGGGCCCGGTTGCCGACCTGGTCGTGGGTCTGGCTGTAGCCGAGCAGCCGGTGGCCGGCCACCCGCGTACGGTCCAGCGGACGGCCGTGACGGCGGCCCCGGAAGCTGGAGTACGTCCCGTCGTGGAAGAAACCGCCGGTGAGCGTCTTGGCGACCGCCTCGAACGGGGCCCGCCCGAAGTCGGCGTAGTAGCCCTGTGCCTCACCGGTCAGCGCGCTGTGCAGGGCGTGGTGGAAGTCGTCGTTCCACTGGGCGTGCAGGCCCAGGCCGCCCTCCGCGCGCGCGGTGATCAGCCGCGGGTCGTTGAGGTCCGACTCGGCGATCAGGAACAGCGGGCGGCCGAGGTCGGCCGAGAGCGCGTCCACGGCCGTGGACAGCTCCTCCAGGAAGTGGCACGCGCGCGTGTCGGCGAGTGCGTGCACCGCGTCCAGACGCAGCCCGTCGATCCGGTACTCCCGCAGCCACGCCAGCGCGCTGCCGGTCAGGAAGTCCCGCACCTCGTCCGAGCCCGGTGCGTCCAGGTTGACGGCGGCGCCCCAGGGAGTGTGGTGGGTGTCGGTGAAGTACGGCCCGAACCGCGGCAGGTAGTTGCCCGACGGACCCAGATGGTTGTGGACGACGTCCAGGACCACGCCGAGGCCCAGCCCGTGCGCCCGGTCGACGAAACGCTTCAGCCCCTCGGGGCCGCCGTACGGCTCGTGCACCGCCCACAGCGAGACACCCTCGTACCCCCAGCCGTGCCGGCCGGGGAACGGGCACACCGGCATCAACTCCACGTGGGTGACGCCCAGTTCCACCAGGTGTTCCAGCCGCTCGGCGGCCGCGTCGAAGGTGCCCTCGCGCGTGTACGTGCCGACGTGCAGCTCGTACAGGACCGCGCCGGGCAGCGGCCGCCCCGCCCAGTCCGCGGTACGCCACACATGGCGGGCGTGGTCGACGACCGCGCTCAGCCCGTCCGGGCCGTCCGGCTGCCGCCGCGAACGCGGGTCGGGCAGCACGGGCCCGTCGTCCACCGCGAAGCCGTACCGCGAGCCGTCCCGCGCCTCGGCGTCACCGATCCACCAACCCGACCGCTCCGGATCGCGCTCCAACGCGCGCGTGGCCCCGTCGCACCGGAGCGTCACACGATCCGCCTGCGGTGCCCACACCTCGAACTGCACGGACGGTTCCCCTTCGTCTGCTCACCGTGATGGACTGGGTCCATCGTCCTCCAAACGAGATCAATCCGCTTTCGGATGCTTCCTTTTGTGGTGGGTGTCGTCGGATGCGTCCGGCCGGGGACCGTCTCCGCCGCACGTCGCACACGGTCGGCGGGATGCCCGTCGCGGCCGGTCAAGTCCGTTTTCGCACGGTGGTGTTGACGGATCGGAAACATCGTGACTGACTGTGCGTACACCATGCACATGTGGTGAACCAACGGCACCGCATTGTGGAGGTGTGCCCTGCCCCCACTCCACCGCTATCCGACCGTGGACGAGCTGGGCGCGCACGCCGCCGCACTCGTCGCCCGGCACCCCGGGGACGCCCGGCTGCGCCGTGTCGGCACCTCCCGCGCGGGCACGCCCCTGTGGCTGCTCTCGGTGGGCCACGGCAGCCGCCACGCCCTCGTCGTCGCCGGGCCCCACGCCAACGAGCCGGTGGGCGGCGCCACCGTCCTGCGGCTGGCCGAGCGGGTCCTGGCCGCACCCGTCACCGGCGAGGCCGCCGACATCACCTGGAACCTGCTGCTCTGCCTCGACCCTGACGGCTCGCGCCGCAACGAGGGCTGGCTCACCGGCCCCTACACCCTCGGCGCCTACTTCCGTAACTTCTTCCGGCCCGGCTTCCTGGAGCAGCCCGAATGGCTGCCCGACGGCGCCGAGGCCGCCGCGCTGCCCGAGACCCGCGCCCTGCTCGACCTCCAGGACGAGCTGCGGCCCTTCGTGCAGTGCTCGCTGCACGGCGTGGACGTCGGCGGCGGCTTCGTCGAGCTGACCCGGGACCTGCCCGGCCTCGCCCAGCGCCTGGCGCACACCGCGGCGCGGCTCGGCATCCCGCGCGAACTGGGCGCCTACGACTCCCTGTACTGGCCCCGCCTCGGTCCCGCCGTGTACCGGATCCCGGCCCCGCGCCGGCGCGATCTGGCCGCCGCCATCACCGAGGCGGCCGTGGAGTCCACCTGGTTCCACCCGGACCGGCACGGCACCCTCACCGCCGTGGTCGAGGCGCCCATGTGGGGCGTGGCCGCGGTGGGCGACGGCTCGGCGCCCACCGACCCGGAGGCGGTGCTGCGCGCCGTGAGCCGTGCCCTGCGCGACGACACACGGCACCTGGCACGGCTCCTGGCCCGCGCCCGCCCCCACGTCGCCGGTGTGCCGGGCGCGGACCGCCTGCTCGCCCCGGTGGACGACTATTTACTGGTCTGCCCCGGCCTCGCCGACGCATGGGACCCCGACACCGACGACGGCACGGCACGCGCGCTGCCGCCGCTGACCAACGCCCACCTGGCCGCCCTGCGCATCGCCGGCCGGCGCCTCGTCCTGCGCACCGCCGGGCTGATCCACCGCCTCGTGCGTGCCGCCGGGGACGACCCCGCCGGTGTCCTGCCGGATCTGGACCGGCTGATCGACGAGTGGTGCGCGGACTACCGCGACGGCCTCGGGGCGCGCTGGATACCGGTCGCCCGGCAGTCCGAGTACCAGACCCGGATGGTGCTCGCCGCCTGCCGGCTCGCCGGGCGCCAGGCGCGCGCGTGCTCCCGTTCGGGTGAGGCCACGTGGGGACCGGGGGCCGCCGTGCCGATACATGGGGAATGACCCACTTCAGCAGGACGACGACCCGGCTGCGGCGCGGCACGATGGCGGCGGCGGCCCTCCTCCTCGCGGCCGCGCTCCCGGCACAGGCCGCCCAGGGAGCCCGGACCTCCCACCGCCCCACCGACGAGAACGACTGGCTCTACGTCACGGTCACCCACGGCGACACCCGCTCCGGCGACACCCGCGGCACCCTCCTTCGGTGCGACCCGCCCCAGGGCCACTCCCACGCGGCCCCGGCCTGCGACCAGCTCCGGTCCGCGCGCGGCGACATCCGCTTCATCCCCCACAAGGACGACGTCCTCTGCTCGATGATCTACGCCCCCGTCACCGTCCAGGCCCGCGGCCAGTGGCAGGGCCGCGCGATCGACTACACGGAGACCTTCGCCAACCAGTGCGTGATGCAGGCCCGCACGGGAGACGTGTTCGCCCTGGACGCCTGAGCCCGTCCCGCGCGCGTGCCGCCACCGCCACTGGCCGATGG
This sequence comes from Streptomyces sp. NPDC006393, assembly GCF_040628575.1. Classification (NCBI taxonomy): domain Bacteria; kingdom Bacillati; phylum Actinomycetota; class Actinomycetes; order Kitasatosporales; family Streptomycetaceae; genus Streptomyces; species Streptomyces sp. NPDC006393. The sequence goes on along the minus strand of NZ_JBEXZD010000078.1, from coordinate 18,368 downwards.
CTGTCAGATCGTCAGTTCGCGGGCGTGATGGGCCGTGGCCAGGACCGTGCGGGACTGGTGTTCGACCTGGTGGGGGAGGGGGACCCAGCGGGCGCGGAAGCGGGTGGCGAAGGACTCGCTCCAGGCGGTCACGAGGTGTTCCAGGCCGGCGGCGGCGGGGTCGTCGGTCTGACGCAGGACCCGGAGCAGCATGGCCGCGGCGCGCAGCGGCAGTCGGCGGCCGAACGCGTCGACGCTGCCGACGTACGCCATGGTCGTGTCGGCGGGCGGCGTGCCGACCAAGTCCGCGGCCAGCCCCGGCGCGAGGCCCAGCCCCCACTTCGCCGCCCGCAGCAGCGGCCCGTCGGCGCCGTCCAGCCGGGGCAGCGCGTCGCCGAGCACCAGCTCGACCTGGCGGGCGTCCCGCAGCAGCCGCGCCGCCAGCCGCCGGATCGCCGCCGCCGGGGCCGGATGCGGCGCGGGATCGTCGACGAGGTCGCTCGCCCACATCGGCACCTCCACGACCGCCGTCATGCCGCCGTACCGGTGCGCGTGGTACCAGGTGCTGTGCCGTGCGTCGTCCGGCAGGCTGGGGTACGCCACACCCGAACCGGGCTCCGGCATCACCCGCACCCCGGGCCCGGAGACGGGCCACCCCGCGGCGTCGCAGGCGCCCGTCTCCACGGGTATGTGCAGCTCGGCCGCCGACTTGCCGAACGGTTCGGCGAGCCCGGGCACGTTCCTGGTCAGCTGCACCCAGCTGCCGCCCAGATCCGTGCCGTGCAGCGTCACCTGCACATACGGGCGCAGCGCGTCGATGACCCCGAGCAGGGCCCGCGTCTCGGGCGGCAGCCGGTCGGGCGGCAGCACCGACGGCGACCACTCCGGCTGCTCGGCCCCGGCGGGCCGGAAGAAACCGAGGTGGTACTCGAGGAGGCTGTGCGGGGCCGGCGTCACGTGCAGGCTCGCCCCGTCCGGGTCGGCGCACAGCAGGAAGTGCCAGGAGGTGTCCGCCCGCAGCCGCCGTTCCTCCAGCACGCGCCGGGCGAGCGCGAGGAGGGTGGAACCGCCGGTGGGCTCGTTGGCGTGGGCGCCCGCGACCACCAGGACGGCCCGCCGGGCGTGACCGACCGACAGCAGGTGCAGCGGCCTGCCCGCGCGGGAGACGCCGACCTGCTCGAGCTCGCACAGGCCCGGCCGGCGCGCGGCCAGCGACCGGGCGGAGGCGATCAGTTCGGGAACACTGGGATAGCGCAGCTCCGGCAGTGGACTCACCCCCGACTTGTCCGCCCGGACTCGCATTCCGCAGTACCCCACGGACTCCGGGAACTGTCAAGAACGCGGGACCCCGCGATCACTCCCGCCCCGACGGCCCCGGCGCCCGCTCCAGCAGCGCCACCGGCAGCCGCTCGAAGAGCTCCGCCACGGGCACTTGCCCCTCGAACTCCCGCCCGGGCGTGAGCACATCGGCCCACCGCCCCGCCGGCAGCGGCAGCCGCGTGTCACGCCAGCCGCCCGCCTCCGCCAGCCGCAGAGACAGCCGGGTCACGGCCGTGACCACCTCACCCGAGCGAACGAACGCCGCACAGTGCTCCGCCGCCGGGCCCCGGGCGCCCAGCGGCGCGTACGTCGCCGTCGTGCCGAACAGCTCCGGCCGGCGGGCCCGCAGCCGCAGGGCCGCCGCCGTCACCTCCCCCTTCTCGCCCAAGTCGGCGGGCGGGAGGTCCACGAGCCGCCGGTTGTCCGGGTCCACCAGGGTCCGGCACTCGGCCTCCGTGCTCTGGTACAGGTCGGGCACGCCCGGCATCGTCAGGTGCACCAGGGCCGTCCCCAGCACGTTCGCCCGGATGTACGGCTCCAGCGCGGCACGCAGCGCGGCCACCCGCTCGCCCGCCGCCCCGCACGGGCCCTCGGCGACGAACCGGTCCACCGCCTCCTCGTACGGCGGCTCCTGCTCCGTCCAGCTCGTGTACAGGCCCGCCTCGCGCACATGCTTCAGCAGCGCCTGCCGCACCCGCCGCCCGTCCGCCGGGCCCAGCCCGAACACGGTCTGCCAGGCCGCCCACGCCAGTTGCCCGTCGGGCGCGCCCTCCCCGTCGGCCGTCACCTCGTCCAGCACCTCCGCCCAGCGCCCCGGGCACTCGGTCAGCACGGCCAGCGCCGCCCGGACGTCCGCGCTGCGCTTGGTGTCGTGCGTGGAGACCACCGTCCCGGTGGCCGGCCAGTCGCGCTGCACGCGCGCGCAGTACGCGTGGAAGTCCTGCGGGGACACGGCCGGGTGCCCGGGGTCGCCGCCGACCTCGTTGGCCGACAGCAGCGGAACGTACCGGTAGTAGGCGGTGTCCTCCACGGACTTGGCGCGCAGCGCGGAGGCGGCCTGCGCGAACCGGGTGCGGAACTCCACGTGGTCCGGTCCGTCACCGGCCCGCCCCAGCACCAGGTCGCGCACGACGTCCACGGCCTCGCCCTCCTCCGGCACCACGAAGGCGAGCCGGGCCTCGGCGGCGGCCTCCTCGGTGACCACCGTCGCCGGGTCCACGGAGGTGTACGGCCGGTACACCTCCAGGCGGACCAGCAGCTCCTGGAGCGCGGTGCGCAGCGCCCAGGGGGCGCGGTCGCGCAGCGCCGGCTCCGGCGAGGCGGTGCACACCCGGCCCGCCACCCGGGTCAGCCGCTCCGTCTCGGCGGCCAGCTCGTGCGTGATCACGTTGTACGCCGCCCGCCGCACGGTGGCCGCCCAGTCCCCGCCGCGGTCGGTCTGCGGGGCGGCGAACCGCCGGTACCGCCCGAGCAGTTCGCCCGCTCCGGCCGGGTCGGTGAACAGGCCGTCGACGTGACGCAGGGCGTCGTAGCCGGTGGTGCCCGCGACGGGCCAGGACGGCGGCAGGTGCTCGCCGTCGGAGAGGATCTTCTCCACGACCGTCCAGCGGCCGCCGGTCGCCGTGTGCAGCCGGTCGAGATAGGCGTCCGGGTCGGCGAGGCCGTCGGGGTGGTCGACGCGCAGACCGTCGATCACACCCTCGCGGAGCAGCTGGAGGATCTTGGCGTGGGTCGCCTCGAACACCTCCGGGTCCTCCACCCGCACCCCGATCAGCTCCGAGATGCTGAAGAACCGCCGGTAGTTGAGGTCCGTGCGGGCCAGCCGCCACCACACCGGGCGGTACCACTGGGCGTCCAGCAACCGCGGCAGCGGCAGCTTCCCGGTGCCCTCGCGCAGCGGGAACGCGTGGTCGTAGTAGCGCAGGACGTCGCCGTCCGCCTTCAGCTGGTCCAGCTCCCTGCCGACGGGGTGACCGAGCACCGGCAGCAGCACCTTGCCGTCCTGGGCCTCCCAGTCGATGTCGAACCAGCGGGCGAACGGCGACGCCGGCCCCTCCCGCAGGACCTCCCACAGGGCGTGGTTGTGGCGCGGCGCCATGGCCATGTGGTTCGGCACGATGTCCACGACCAGTCCCAGCCCGTGCTCCCGGGCGGTGCGCGCCAGCGCGCGCAGGCCCTCCTCGCCGCCGAGTTCCTCGCGCACGCGCGCGTGGTCCACGACGTCGTAGCCGTGCAGGGAGCCCGGAACGGCCTCCAGGACCGGGGACAGGTGCAGGTGGGAGACGCCGAGCGAGGCCAGGTACGGTACGGCCGCCGCCGCGGCGGCGAACGGGAAGCCGGGCTGGAGCTGGAGCCGGTAGGTGGCCGTGGGCACAGCGGGTTCGTGGCGCTCGGGTGTCATGGAAACCTACGTACCCGCCCGGCCGCCTTTCGTGTCATCGGCCCGTCCACGTGCGCACGCGCGCGTGGCTAGCGTCGGACGATGACCACCACACCAGGGCGGCGTCGGACGACGGTCACACCGGGGCGGCGCGGGACGCTGAGGACCTACCGTGACGTCGTCGGCCTGACCGGGCCATGGCTTCCGGTCCTGTCGTTCCTGGGGCGGCTGCCCACGGCCACCATCCAGTTCGGCAGCGTGCTGCTCGTCGCCCGGACGAGTGGATCCCTGGCCGCCGCGGGGCTGACCGGCGGCGCGCTCGCCCTCGGGCAGGTGGCCTGCGGGCCGCTCGTGGGACGGCTCGCCGACCGGCACGGCCAGCGGACCGTCGTCCTCGTCCTCTCGCTCGCCAACGCGGCCGCGATCGCCGCCCTGGTCGCCGGGGCGCTCGCGGGTCCCGGCGCGCCGCCGCTCGCCGCCCTGGGGGCGGGCGCGGGCGCGACGGTGCCGCTGGTCGGGCCGCTGGCCCGCACCCGCCTCGTCGCCCTCGCCCGCGGGTCCGGGGCGCCCGAGTCCACCGTGGGCGCGGCGCTGTCCTTCGAAAGCACGCTCGACGAGATCTCCTTCGTCCTCGGCCCCGCCCTGGTGGGCCTCGCCTCGGTGCTCGCCCATCCGGCGTACGCCCTGGGCGCGGCGGCCCTGCTGGTCGGCGTGTGCGGCGCGGGTTTCGCCCTGCACCCGACGGCCGCGGCGACCCGCCGCGCGGCCGGGCCACGGCCAGGACGGGGCGATGCCCGGTCGCCGTCCGGCCCGCGGTCCCTTGCCCGCGCGCACCGGCCGCGCATGCCCCGGTGCGTGCACGCGCTGCGTGCCGCGTCGGCCCTTCAGGGGGCGATGTTCGGGGCCTGCCAGGCCGGCATCACGGCGTTCACCCGCCGGCTGGGAGAGGAGGACCAGGCGGGGCTCGTGTACGCCGCGATGGGCGTGATGAGCGCCGTCGCCGGGCTCTCGACGGCGGCCCTCCCGGCCCGCTTCGGGCTGCGGGCACGCTGGCGGGTGGCCACCGCTGCGGCGTTCGCACTGTCCCTGCCGCTGCTGCTCACGCACACCCTGACCGGCCTGTACCTGGTCGTCACCGTGCTCGGAGCGGCGTACGCCCCGCACCTGGTCACCGTGTTCGGACTGACCGAGCGGGCGGTGCCGCCGGCGAGGCTCGCCGAGGCGATGGCGTACGCGACGAGCGCGATCGTGGCCGGTCAGGCGCTCGCGGTCGCCGTCTGCGGCCGCCTCGCCGGCGCCCACGGACCCGGCGCCGCCTTCGCGGCGGCCAGTGCCGCGGCCGCGCTCGCCGCCGCGATCGCGCTGACGGCGCGGCCGACGGCGTACGCGACCCCCCGCTCCCGGGCCGCTACGCGGGCCGTTGAAGCACCGTCAGACTGCGGTCGGTGAGCGTGAGCCGGTCCCCGGCGCGGACCTTGCGGCCGGTGCCCGGGGGCACCGGATCCGTGCGGGCCGTGTCGACGACCACCTGCCACTGGCGTCCGTGGTCCACCGGGACGACGAAGTCCAGGGGCTTCGGCGCGGCGTTGAACATCAGCAGGAAGGAGTCGTCGGTGATCCGCTCCCCGCGCTGGCCGGGCTCCGAGATGGCGTGGCCGTTGAGGAACACGGTCAGCGCGGAGGCCCGCGCCGAGTCCCAGTCCCGCTGGGTCATCTCCGCGCCCTCCGGGGTGAACCAGGCGATGTCGGACAGCTCGTCGTGGGTGCCCTCCACGGGCCGTCCGTGGAAGAAGCGGCGGCGCCGGAAGACCGGGTGCCGGCTGCGCAGCCGGGCCATCGCCCGCAGGAAGTCCAGCAGTTCGCCGGGCTGCTCGCCGGGCTCCGGCCAGCGCACCCACGACAGCTCGTTGTCCTGGCAGTAGGCGTTGTTGTTGCCCCGCTGCGTGCGGGCGAACTCGTCGCCGTGACTGATCATGGGCACGCCCTGGGACAGCATCAGCGTCGCGATGAAGTTGCGCGTCTGCCGGGCCCGCAGTGCGAGCACCTCGGGGTCGTCGGTGTCGCCCTCCACGCCGCAGTTCCAGGACCGGTTGTGGCTCTCGCCGTCCCGGTTGTCCTCGCCGTTGGCCTTGTTGTGCTTGTCGTTGTACGACACCAGGTCGCGCAGGGTGAAGCCGTCGTGGCAGGTCACGAAGTTGATGGAGGCCAGCGGGCGGCGGCCGTCGTCCTGGTAGAGGTCGGAGGAGCCGGTCAGCCGGGAGCCGAACTCCGCCAGCGCCCGCGGCTCGCCCCGCCACAGATCGCGGACGGTGTCGCGGTACTTGCCGTTCCACTCCGTCCACAGCGGCGGGAAGTTCCCGACCTGGTAGCCGCCCTCGCCCACGTCCCACGGCTCGGCGATCAGTTTGACCTGCGAGACGACCGGGTCCTGCTGCACCAGGTCGAAGAACGACGACAGCCGGTCCACTTCGTGGAACTGCCGCGCCAGGGTCGCCGCGAGGTCGAAGCGGAAACCGTCGACGTGCATCTCCGTGACCCAGTAGCGCAGCGAGTCCATGATCAGCTGGAGCACGTGCGGGGACCGCATGAGCAGCGAGTTCCCGGTGCCCGTGGTGTCCATGTAGTAGCGCTTGTCGTCGGTGAGCCGGTAGTAGCGCGGATTGTCGATGCCCTTGAAGGACAGCGTCGGCCCCAGGTGGTTGCCCTCGGCGGTGTGGTTGTAGACCACGTCGAGGATGACCTCGATCCCCGCCTCGTGCAGCGCCCGCACCGCGGACTTGAACTCCAGCACCTGCTGGCCGCGGTCGCCCCAGGAGGCGTAGGCGTTGTGCGGGGCGAAGAAGCCGATCGTGTTGTAGCCCCAGTAGTTGCTCAGGCCCATGTCCACCAGACGGTGGTCGTTGACGAACTGGTGTACGGGCATCAGCTCCAGTGCCGTCACGCCGAGCTCGGTCAGGTGATCGATGACCGCCGGATGGGCGAGCGCCGCATAGGTGCCGCGCAGTTCCTCGGGCAGCCCCGGGTGCCGCATCGTCAGGCCCTTGACGTGCGCCTCGTAGATCACCGTCTCGTGGTAGCCGCGCCGCGGCGGCCGGTCGTCGCCCCAGTCGAAGTACGGGTTGACCACGACCGACGTCATGGTGTGCGGCGCCGAGTCCAGGTCGTTGCGCCGGCCGGGGTCGTCGAAGTGGTAGCCGTAGACCTCCTCGCCCCACCGGACCGAGCCGCTGATCGCACGCGCGTACGGGTCGAGCAGCAGCTTCGCGGAGTTGCACAGCAGCCCCCGCTCCGGGGCGTAGGGGCCGTGCACCCGGAATCCGTACCGCTGCCCCGGCATCACGCCCGGCACGTACGCGTGCCGCACGAACGCGTCGCTCTCGCGCAGTTCCACCGCCGTCTCCGAGCCGTCGTCGTGCAGCAGACACAGCTCTACTCGGTCCGCGGCCTCGGTGAAGACCGCGAAGTTCGTTCCGGCGCCGTCGTACGTGGCGCCGAGTGGATACGCCTCTCCAGGCCAGACCTGCATGGACACGACTCTTTCAGGTGTGCGGCGCCGCCGGTGGCGCCTTGACCTCCGAGTCTCCCCGAAAGTGAGAAATCCGCGTGCGTCACCGGGCCGGGTGCGTCGCCGGAGGTGCGCCGGGGCCGCCGGGACACCAGGGGCGGCCGGTGCTATGAATCCGCTCACTCCGGCCGCCCCTTGACCCTTGGAACACAGAGGCGAGTGGGGGAAGTTGGGAAAGGAGCGGCCCATCCGGCTGCACCGCGCACCGCTCCCGGAGTACCCTTCCTTGATCGTTGGGACGGGGAGTGCTCGGGGGAGCGGAAGGCGGTGCACGGGTGGGCTCGGGAGGCCTGGAGCTGCCCCCTGGTGACGAGGGTCACGAGGGGCGCTCCGCAGACGTCCCGCCCGGCGCGGTGTCCCTGGCCCGGCCCATGGACGCCGGTGCCATCGGGCCGGAGCTGGACTGGGACGCCGACGCCTGGCGCGAGGTGCGCACCCGCGCCCAGCGCGCCGGCCGGGCCTACATCTGGCTGAACCTCGTCGAACAGCGGCTGCGCGCCGTCGTCGCCGCCGTGCTGCGGCCCGTCTACGAGCCCGTCCACGGCGACGACTGGGTGGTCGCCGCCGCCGGACCGGCCGGACAGGAGTGGGTGCAGCGCGCGGTCGCCGTCCGCGAGGTCAGCCGCCGCAAGGGCTATCTGCTCGACCCGGCCGACGACAACGTGATCAGCTTCCTCACCCTGCCCCAGCTGCGCGAGCTGATGGTGCAGCACTGGCCCTGCTTCGAGCCCTATCTCGACGAGCGCCGTGACGTCGAACTCGCCCTGGACGAGCTGGAGGTGACCCGGAACGTCGTCTCCCGCAACCGGGCGCTGTCCGAGGCGGTGCTGAGCCAGGCCGAACGCGCCTCGGCCCGGCTGCTGGAGATGCTCGGCACCGGCGGCGACGTGCCCTCCGCCCGGCGGCTGCCGGTGGACGCGGTGGAGGACCTGGTCGGCGACCGCTACGCGGACGTGGTCGCCGTGCACCCGGACCGGGTGCGGCTGCTGCGCCAGTTCCCGGCCGAGGACATCTTCGGCGGCGCCCGCCGCCTGGACGCCATCGGCATCGGCCTCACCCTGCTCGTGCAGAACTTCTCCGGCCGCCGCCTGGTGCGCCTGGCCGAGTCCGGCTGCCGGGTGCGGCTGCTGTTCCTCAACCCCGCCTCCAGCGCGGTCAAGCGGCGCGAGCGCGAACTCGGGCTCAAGCGGGGCGAGCTGAGCCGCTCGGTGGAGATGAACATCCTGCACATGCGCCGGGTGCGTGCCCGGCTGCGCGACCCGGGCGCCTTCGAGATCCAGGTCTACGACGAGACACCGCGCGTCACGGCCTACCTGGTGGACGGCGACGGCTCCGACGGCGTCGGGGTCGTCCAGTCCTATCTGCGGCGCAGCCGGGGCATGGAGGCGCCGGTGTTCGTGCTGCGCAACGGCACCAAGGTGGTCAGGTCCGACCAGGTCGACGAGGGCGGGCTGTTCGCCGCCTATCGCGAGGAATTCGAGACGATGTGGGTGGATTCGCGGCCGGTGTCCTGAAATGCCTTCAGGGAGCGGGCGGCGGAAAGCGGAACGCGGTCCTCTGATTGTCAGTGGCCCATGCGAAGGTGAAGACCACTGGGGGAGAGCACCACGAGAAGGGGGGCCGCCATGGGCTGGCACCGGGAGCTGCTGATCGGCTTCGACCTGGAGACGACCGGGACGGATCCGCGGGAGGCGCGCATCGTCACGGCGGCCGTGATCGAGGTCAGGGAGGGAGAGCCGGTCGGGCACCGGGAATGGCTGGCCGACCCGGGCGTCGAGATCCCTCCGGACGCGGTCGCGGTGCACGGGATCAGCAACGAGCGGGCCGCCGCCGAGGGCAGCCCGGCCGACCGGGTGGCCGACGCCGTCGCGGACGTCCTGGCCGGCTACTGGAAGGCGGGCACACCGGTCGTGGCGTACAACGCGGCCTTCGACCTGACGCTGCTCTCCGCCGAGCTGCGACGCCACGGCCTGCCCTCGCTCAGCGACCGCCTGGGCGGCGCGGCACCGGGCCCGGTCATCGACCCGTACACCATAGACCGCCAGGTCGACCGCTACCGCCGCGGCAAGCGCACCCTGGAGGCGGTCTGCTCCGAGTACGGCATCGTGCTCGACGCCGCCCACGACGCCTCCGCCGACGCGCTCGCCGCGGCCCGGCTGGCCGGGGCGATAGCCGGGCGGCACGCCAAGGTCGCGGCCCTCGGCCCGGCGGAACTGCACCGCCGTCAGATCGAGTGGTACGCCGCCTGGGCGGCCGACTTCCAGGCCTTCCTGCGCCGCAAGGGAGACGCGGCGGCGGTGGTCGACGGGACATGGCCCCTGCGGCAGCCGGCGGGCGAACCGGTCTGACCCCGAGGGCGGGACATCCGCCTGGGGCGGGCGGCGGTCAGAAGGGGTACCAGCGGACGGTCTCGTCGCCGTCCCTGAGGGACGCCACCCGGCGTTCGAACTCGGCCAGGGCCTTGGGGTTGCCCGGGGCGTGCTGCGCGACCCAGGCGCAGCTCGCCGTCTCCCGGGCGCCGCGCAGCACCGAGCAGCCCTCCCACTCGCGTACGTCCCAGCCGTAGGCCGCCGTGAAGGAGTCGTACGCCCCGGCGGGCAGCCCGTAGCGGTCCCGGGACAGGGCCATGACCACCAGGTCGTGCTCGCGCAGATCGGCGGAGAAGGTCTCCAGGTCGACCAGGACCGGTCCGTCGGGGCCGATGTGCACATTGCGCGGCAGCGCGTCACCGTGGATCGGGCCCGGCTGCAGATGCGGGGTGAGCGCGGCGGCGGCCGAGGCGAAACCGTCCCGGCGCCGGCGCAGATACGCCGCGTCCGCCGGGTCGATCGCGTCGCCCGCGAGCCGCAGCCAGCGCTCCACCCCGCCCAGCAGCTCGCGGGGCGGCAGAGCGAACTCCGGGGCGGGCAGTGCGTGGACGGTGCGCAGGAGTTCCGCCAGGTCCCGTGGTTCGGCGGGCCGCACGGGGTCGGGGAGCCGGTGCCACACGGTCACCGGGTGCCCGTCCACCAGCAGCGGCTCCGGCTCGGCCGCGCGCACCGCGGGGACACCGGCCTCGGCGAGCCACACCGCGATCCGCAGCTCCCGCCGCGCCCGGTCCAGCAGCTCGGCGTCCCGGCCCACCTTGACGACGAGATCACCGGCGGCGAACACCGCGTTCTCCCCCAGCGCGAGCAGCCGCGCCCCACCGGCCGGCCCCGGCAGCACCCCCGCCCCGGCCAGTACATCCCGCGCCCGCGCCTCGTCCATGTCGTCCGCCTCCGTTGTCGGTGTTCTTCGTTCGTACTCGTGGTCCGCACGGGTGCCCCGGGCCCGGGCCCGGGCTCTGCGCCGGTGGCCCGGGCCCGTGCCCCTGCGTGTGGCCCGCGTCCGTGGCTCGTGCCCGTCCTCCGCGCTCGTGCCGGTGCGCGTGGCCCGTGCCGGTGGTCCGCACGAGGTGCCGTGTGCGCGGGTCCGGCCCGTGCCACGGGTTCGTGCTCCGCGAGCATGGCGCATGCCCGTGGTTCCCGCTCGGGGTCCGCGCCCGTGGCCCGCACCCGTGCCGGTGCTCCGTGCCCGGACTCCGCGCCCGTGGCCGTGAGCGTGAACCGCTCCGGTGGCCCGGACCGCGTTCCGCGGAGCGTGGTCCGGATCCGTGGCCCGTGCGCGGGGACCGTGCCCGGCGTTCCGCGTCGGTGTCCGCCGTCCGCGCGCGCCGGTGGAGGGCCGGACGGCCAGTGTCGCATCCGTCCAGGTGGGGGCCGTGGGGGCATATTGCTTTGCACGAGACGTCTCGTCTCGTTTAAGGTCGCGGGCATGACCAGTCGCGCGCACATCGCCATGTTCTCCATCGCCGCCCACGGGCATGTGAACCCCAGCCTGGAGGTGATCCGCGAGCTTGTCGCGCGCGGACACCGGGTCACGTACGCGATTCCGCCCGTGTTCGCGGACAAGGTCGCCGAGACCGGGGCGGAGGTGAAGCCGTGGCACTCCACGCTGCCCTCGCCCGACGACGACCCGTCGGCCTGGGGGAGCACGCTGCTGGACCACGTCGAGCCGTTCCTGAACGACGCCGTCCAGGCTCTGCCCCAGCTCATCGAGGCCTACGCCGGGGACGAGCCGGACCTCGTCCTGCACGACATCACCTCCTACCCGGCCCGCGTCCTCGCCCACCGCTGGGGCGTGCCCGCCGTCTCCCTCTCGCCGAACCTCGTCGCCTGGGAGGGCTACGAGGAGGAGGTCGCCGAACCGATGTGGGCGGAGCCCCGCCGGACCGAGCGGGGCCGGGCCTACTACGCCCGCTTCGAGGCCTGGCTCGCCGAGAACGGGATCACCCAGCACCCGGATCCCTTCGCGGGCCGCCCCGCCCGCTCGCTCGTCCTGATCCCGAGGGCGTTGCAGCCCCACGCCGACCGGGTCGACGAGGCCGTGCACACCTTCGTGGGCGCCTGCCAGGGCGACCGCGCGACGCAGGGCGACTGGCAGCGGCCCGCCGGTGCCGAGAAGGTGGCGCTCGTCTCGCTCGGCTCGACCTTCACCAAGCAGCCGGCCTTCTACCGGGAGTGCGTCAAGGCCTTCGGCGAGCTGCCGGGCTGGCACCTGGTGCTCCAGATCGGCAAGCAGGTCGACCCGGCGGAGCTGGGTGCCGTACCGGCGAACGTCGACGTGCGGTCCTGGGTGCCGCAGTTGGCGGTCCTGCGTGAGGCCGACCTGTTCGTCACGCACGCCGGGGCCGGCGGCAGCCAGGAGGGGCTGGCGACGGCCACCCCGATGATCGCCGTGCCGCAGGCCGTCGACCAGTTCGGCAACGCGGACATCCTCCAGGGCCTCGGCGTCGCCCGCCACCTCCCCATGGAGGAGGCGACCGCCGAGACCCTGCGCGCCGCCGCCCTCGCCCTCGTCGACGACCCCGAGGTGGCCCGCCGCCTCGAGGAGATCCAGGCCGACATGGCGAAGGAGGGCGGAACGCGCCGGGCCGCCGACCTGATCGAGGCCGAACTGCGGGCCGCGCGGGCGTGAGTGGGACATGAGTGGGGCATGACCGAGGCCCGTTGGTTCCCCCATGGAAACCAACGGGCCCTCCGGCCTGCTGGACGGATCAGACCCTCAGCCGCTCACCCTGCTCCGGCACCGAGGAGGCGACCACGACCTCCGGCGTCTCGTCGTGGGTGAGGTCCGGCATCCGGTGCAGCCACTTCGGCAGGTACCAGTTGCGCTCGCCCAGCAGCGCCATCACGGCCGGCAGCAGCACACCGCGGATGAGCGTCGCGTCGATGAGCACCGCGGCCGCCAGGCCCACGCCCATCTGCTTCATGGACTGCATGGACAGCGTCCCGAAGATCGCGAACACGGCGACCATGATGACGGCGGCGCTGGTGACCACGCCCGCCGTGGTGACCACGCCGTGCTGGATGGCGTCCTTCGTGGTCCGGCCGCGCAGCCGCGCCTCGCGGATCCGGGAGACCACGAACACGTGGTAGTCCATCGACAGCCCGAACAGGATCACGAAGAGGAACAGCGGCAGCCAGGTCACGATCGCGCCGACGCCCTCCGCGCCCACCAGCGAGGCGCCCCAGCCGTGCTGGAAGACGGCGACGAGGATGCCGTAGGCCGCGCCCACCGACAGCAGGTTCAGCAGGATCGAGGTGATCGCGACGGTCAGCGAGCGGAACGACAGCAGCATCAGCAGGAAGGCGAAGACCACCACGAAGGCGAAGACCGGGACGACCGACCCGATGAGCTGGTCGTTGAAGTCGTGCGAGCCGGCGACCTGACCGGTGATCGGCGCCTGCACGCCCTCGACCGTGCCGAGCGTGGCCGGCCGCACCTGGTCGCGCAGCTTCTCCAGGCTCTTGCCGGCCTTGTCGAAGTCGGAGCCGCCGACCAGCGGCACGGAGACGAAGGCGATGTTCCTGTCCTCGTACAGCTTGACGTCCACCGGGCCGCGCGAGGCGCCCGAGCTGACGGCCTGCTCCTTGAACCTCGCCAGCGCGGACCGGACCTCCGGGGCCTTGATGTCCTTCGCCTTGACGACCACCTGGGCCGGCTCGGAGCCGCCGGGGAAGGCGTCGTTGACACGGTTGTACGTCTGCACGATGGGCAGCGAGTTCCCGAACTCCTGGTCCAGCGTGAGCTGGGAGGTCTTCATGCCGAGCGCCGGAGCCGCCACGGCGAGCAGCGCGCCCACCGCCACGACCACCGAGACCACGGGCTTGGCGAGCACGCCCCGCAGCACGGCCGTCCAGAACCGGCTCTCCCCGCCACCGCCGCGACGGCGCCGCTTCAGGAAGGGGATGCGCCCCTTCTCCACCCGCTCGCCCAGCAGCGAAAGGAGCGCCGGCAGTACGGTGACGGACCCGACCATGGCGACCGCCACCACCATCAGCGAGGCCAGGCCCATCGCCTCGAACTCGGCGAGCCCGGTGAAGAGCATGCCCGCCATCGCCACGCACACCGTGACACCGGAGACGACGATCGCCCGGCCGCTGGTCGCTGCGGCGATGCGCAGCGCCGTACCGGGGTCGCGCCCGGCGTCGCGCTCCTCGCGCTCCCGGCGCAGATAGAACAGGCAGTAGTCGACGCCGACCGCCATGCCGACCAGCAGCATCACGGAGTTGGCGGTGTCGCTCATCGGCTGAAGATGGCTGACGATGCCCATCAGTCCCATCGTCGCCATGATCGCGGTGATGGCCAGCGCCACCGGCAGCAGCGCGGCCACCAGCGCGCCGAAGGCGATCAGCAGAATGCCCAGGGCGACCGGCACGGCGGAGTACTCGGCCTGCTTGAAGTCGTCCCCGAAGGCGTCGGAGTACTGCTTGTTCATGCTGGCGCCGCCGATCTCCTCGATCCGCAGCGAGGAGTGGTCCTTCTGGACGCCCTCGACGGCCTTCAGCACCGGCTCGACCCTGTCGCCCGCGGTCTCCGCGTCGCCGCGCATGTCGAACTGCACCAGCGCGCTGCGGCCGTCCCGGGAGATGGTCTTCGTGTCGTACGGCGAGGTCACGTCGGTGACCCGGCCGGTGGCGCCGACGGCCTTCACCACATCGGCGACGGCGGCCCGGAAGGCGGCGTCGGTGGCCTTGGTCGTGCCGTCCTTCGCCTGGACCAGGACGCTCTCGCTCGCCGGTTCCTTGATCCCCGCGTCCTCGATGATCTTCGCGGCGGTGTGCGTCTCGCCCTTGAGCTGGTCGCTGTCCTTGACGTCCATCCGGCCCGCCGCCGACCCCAGCCCCATCGCCAGGACGACGAACAGCACCCATACGCCGACCGCCGCCCATCGGTGCCGGGCGGACCAGCCGCCGGCCCGCGCGGCGAGGCCCCGCACCCGTGTCTCTCGGTTCCCCATGACGGGCTTGCCCCCTCCAGGCCCTCTCGCTCAGGCCCTCGTACGTGGCGGCGACCCCCTGCCGCCACCTTCCGCAACGACGGTATGGGCCGCATAAGCGCAGCTCGTCGTGCTGACCGGTGAAGTGGGACGGCCGCCGCTCCTCCCCTCGTATCCCGGCCTCTCCGCACTGGGGAGGACAGCGGCCCCCTACAACTACCCGCCCTTCTCGGGGACGGTGATCAGGGTGACCGCTCTAAGGTGGGCGGATGACGATGTACGCGGCGCTGTTGCGCGGGATCAACGTGGGCGGCAACCGGAAGCTGCCGATGGCCGAGCTGCGCGCCCTCATACAGGAACTCGGCCACGGCGAGGTCCGCACCTACCTCCAGAGCGGCCAGGCCGTCTTCGCCGCCGGCCACGGCGACGAGGAGTCCCTGGCGGCGGAGCTGGTCGCCGCGATCGAGAAGCGGTTCGGCTTCACGGTGGACGTGATCGTGCGCGACCACGCCTATCTGCGGGCCGTCGCCGGCGCCTGCCCCTTCCCGGCCGACGAACTCCAGGCAAGACAGCTGCACGTGACCTACTTCTCCGCCCCCGTGGACGACGCCCGCTACGCCGAACTCGACCGGGCGGCCTATCTGCCGGAGGAGTTCCGGCTCGGCGACCGCGCCCTGTACCTGTACGCGCCGGACGGCCTCGGCCGCTCCAAGCTCGCCGAGCACCTGTCCAGACGCTCGCTGAACAAGGGCCTGATCGCCACGACCCGGAACTGGAACACGGTCGTCAAGCTCGTGGAGATGACCGCGGAGTGAGGCGGCGGCCGGGCGGCCGCGTGGTGCGGGTCGGGCCAGGGCGATCTGCCCCGGCTTCGCCCCGTGCGCGGCGGCGATCTCGCCCTGGTTCCCGCTGTGCCAGGCGCTGTCGCCGGTACGCACCACCCCGGCCTTGGTGGCGATCACTCGCAGCAGCCTGTGGGAGGCTCCTCCCATGCGCTACATCATCATCGGGGCAGGGGCGGTCGGCGGAGCGGTCGGGGGACGGCTGGCGCAGAGCGGGCGCGAGGTGGTGCTCGTCGCGCGCGGGGCGCACCTCGCGGCACTGCGCGCGGGCGGGCTGCGGCTCAGGGTGCCCGAGGGCGAGCTGACGTACCGGCTGCCCGCCGTGGACGGTCCGGACGCGCTCGGCGAGCTGCGCGCCGACGACGTGCTGGTCCTGGCCGTCAAGACCCAGGACACCGAGGCGGCACTGGCGGCCTGGGGCCCGGCGCCGGTGGCGGGCGGCGGCACCGCCGCCGAGCGGCTGCCACTGCTGTGCGCGCAGAACGGCGTGGAGGGGCAGCGGCTCGCGCTGCGCCGCTTCCGGCACGTGTACGGCGTCTGCGTCTGGCTGCCCTCCGCCCACGTCGAACCCGGCGTCGTCTCCGCCGCCGGGACCCCGCTCACCGGCATGCTGCACCTGGGCCAGTATCCGTACGGCACCGACGACACCCTCCGCCGGATCGCCGCCGACCTGGAGCGGGCGCACTTCGGGGCGCCCGTCGTGCCGGACGTGTCCCGCTGGCAGTACGCCAAGTTGCTCGGCAACCTCGCCAACGCGATCGAGGCGGTCAGCGGCCCCCCGGAGAGCGAGCAGGCCCGTGCACTCTACGACCGTGTGCGCGCCGAGGGCGAGGCCGTGCTCGCCGTCGCGGGCATCGCGTACGCGAGCCCCGAGGAGCAGAAGGAGGCCCGCGGCGACAGGATCACCCTCGTGCCGCTGCCCGGCGCCCAGCGGGGCGGCGGTTCCTCGTGGCAGTCCCTCACGCGCGGCACCGGCACCATCGAGGCCGACCACCTCAACGGCGAGATCGTCCTCCTGGGCCGGCTGCACGGCGTGCCCACACCGGTGAACGAACTCCTTCAGCGCCTGGCCAACACCTTCGCCCGCGAGCGCCGGACCGCGGGCTCGCTGCCGGTGGCCGAGCTGGTCCGGCTGGCGGACGAAGTGGACCAGGAAAGCGGTCGCTGATTGGACCGTGATGATGCGCCAATCAGGCCCTAGGGTCGGCAGCATGAGCGACTCCCGTCAGGACACCGCCCCGCCCACCCGGGTCGACTGCTACTTCGACCCCGCCTGCCCCTTCGCCTGGATCACCTCACGGTGGCTGCTGGAGGTCGAGCGCGAGCGCCCGCTCGACCTCCGGTTCCACGTCATGAGCCTGTACCTGCACAACATCGGCAACGAACTGCCCGACTGGTACCGGGAGCTGGTCGACAAGTCGATCGGCCCGGTGCGCGTCGCCGTGGCCGCCGCCGAGCGGCTCGGCGGCGAGAAGGTGCTGCGCGACCTCTACACCGCCTTCGGCACCCGGATCCACGAGCGCGAGGAGACGGACTTCGACGCGGTGGTCACCGAGTCCCTCGCCGAACTCGGGCTCCCCGCCGAGCTGGCCGAGGCCGCGCACGACCCGTCCTACGACGCCGCCGTCCGCCGCAGCCACGAGACCGGCGCCGAACCCGACTCGGGCCGCTATGTGGGGACGCCCACCGTTCACGTCGACGGGACGGTGTGGTTCGGCCCCGTCCTGCGGGCGATCCCGCGCGGCGCCGAGGCGGCCCGGCTCTTCGACGCCTTCCGCGTGCTGGCGGGCCACCCCGACCTCTTCGAGCTCAAGCGCACCCGCACGGGATCGCTCCGCTTCGACTAGCGCCTGTCCGGCGGATCACGGTGCAGGTGAGCGGCGGCGCGGATCGGCCCGGGTGAGCGGGGGCCGGTGCGCCCAGATGCAAGGCGGAGGAGGGCGGCGACGCGATGGGGGTGTCCCCGCGCGAGCTCGTTCGAGCGTGGGGGAGCCGGCAACCGACGACAACGCCGCTGCCGGCCCCGCGTCTGCGCCATGATCCGCCGGACAGGCCGGCTGGACCGTGTCCGACGCCGCCCCGGCCGGCTCAGGCGCCGACGGCCGTGATCGCCGGCTGCCGGGCGGCGTCGTACCGCTCCAGCAGCACCCGCGCCACCTCCGGCGCCGGGCCGAGCACATCGGCGAGGACGTCCGCACCGGCCGCGCCGCGCGCGATGCGGTCCGGGAGGAAGCCGGGAGCCAGCACGTACGGTGCGACCGCGACCCTCGCGCAGCCCAGTTCCCGCAGTTCGCGCACCGCGTCCTCGGTGCGCGGAAGGGATGCGGAGGCGAACGCAGGCCGCACGGCGCACCAACCGGTGTGCCGCCACTCCCGCGCGATTTCTGCGATCACTGCGATCGCCTCCGGGTCGGAGGACCCCGCCGAGGCCAGCACGACCCCGGTCGAGGACTTGTCGGCGGGGGACAGCCCCGCCTCGTACAGCCGGCGCTCCAGGGCCGCCGTCAGCAGCGGCGAGGGGCCGAGGACGTCGGCCTGCCGGATCCGCAGCCGGGCCGGAGCCTGGCGCAGGACCGACGGGATGTCCGCCTTGGCGTGGAAGGCGCGGGTCAGCAGCAGCGGCAGCGCCACCACGTCCCGCACTCCCTCGGCGGCGAGGGACTCCAGCACGCCGTGCACGGACGGCACGTTGAAGTCCAGGAAGCCGGTCTCCACCCGAAGCTCCGGGCGCATGGCCCGCACCCGGCGCACCAGGGCGTGCACGGTCGCGGCATGGCGTGGGTCGCGGCTGCCGTGAGCGATGACCAGGAGAACGGGCTGGGGGAACATGGGCGATCAGCTCTTCACGAAGAGGCCGCGGCTGCGCAGGACCCACCGCTCCAGCGGGCTGAAGATGAGCAGGTCGATGGCGATGCCGACGAACAGGATCAGGATGATGGCCTGGAAGACCATGGCCATGGAGCTGGCGTTGCGGCCGTT
>NZ_JBEXZD010000077.1:0-39598 GCF_040628575.1 Streptomyces sp. NPDC006393 | reverse complement strand
TCGCCAACATCACCGCCGCGGCCAACTACGCCGCCCACCGCTACGGCTCCATCGACAACGTCAACTCCGCCTACTGAGCCCAAGCACCCCAGCACAGCACCCCAAGGCCGATGCCCGCAGCAACACCCGCTGCCGGCACCGGCCTTCGGCGTATCCGCAATGCGACAACGGCTCGGTCCGCCCGGGGCATTGTCAGTGGTGGCGTGCAGGATGACGGTCATGACAACACCTGCAGCTGTGATCGTGGATGCCGCCGCCTACGCCCAGGCCGTCGAGGACGCGGTGAAGGCGTCGGCCGCCTACTACGCGGGCGGCACCTCGCCGCTGGACGACGACGCCTACGACCGCCTCATACGAGGCATCTCCGCGTGGGAGGCCGATCACCCCGACCAGGTGCTGCCCGACTCACCGACCGGGAAGGTGGCCGGGGGCGCGGTCGACGGCGATGTCCCGCACACGGTGGCGATGCTGAGCCTGGACAACGTGTTCTCGCCCGAGGAGTTCACCGCGTGGAACGCTTCGCTGGCCCGCCGCATCGGCCGCGACGTCGCCCGGTTCAGTGTCGAGCCGAAGCTGGATGGTCTCGCGGTCGCGGCCCGCTACACCCGCGGCCGCTTGGCGAGGCTGATCACGCGGGGCGACGGGACGGCCGGGGAGGACGTCTCGCACGCGATCGGCGCCATCGAGGGACTGCCCGAGCAGCTGGCCGAGCCGGTGACGGTGGAGGTGCGCGGCGAAGTACTGATGACCACGGCCCAGTTCGAGAACGCCAACGAGGTACGCACCGCGCACGGCGGGCAGCCGTTCGCCAACCCCCGCAACGCCGCGGCAGGCACGCTGCGAGCCAAGGACCGTTCCTACACCGTGCCGATGACATTCTTCGGCTACGGCCTGCTGCCCCTCGCCGACACCGAAACCGCGCTCGCCGCCCGGCTCGGTGTGAGCGCGCACAGCGACCTGATGGCCCAGGCCGCCTCACTCGGAGTGAACACGACCGCCGGGACCGCGGTGCCCGGCATCACCGCCACCACCGTGGAGGAGGTCCTGGCCCGCGTGCGAGAGATCGCCGCGCTGCGTCCGGGGCTGCCGTTCGGCATCGACGGGATCGTCATCAAGGCCGACCTCGCCGCCGACCAGCAGGCCGCCGGCTCGGGCTCACGCGCCCCGCGCTGGGCCATCGCCTACAAGCTGCCCGCCGTCGAGAAGATCACCCGGCTGCTGCAGGTGGAGTGGAACGTGGGCCGCACCGGCATCATCGCCCCCCGCGCCGTTCTGGAACCGGTCGAGATCGACGGCTCCACCATCACCTACGCCACCCTCCACAACCCGGCCGACATCACCCGACGCGACCTGCGCCTGGGCGACCACGTGATGGTCCACCGGGCCGGCGACGTCATCCCCCGCATCGAGGCACCCGTCGCCCACCTGCGCACCGGCGACGAGCAGACCATCACCTTCCCCGAGGCCTGCCCCCGCTGCGGATCCGACATCGACACCAGCGAGCAGCGCTGGCGCTGCGCCAACGGCCGCAATTGCCACCTCGTGGCCTCCCTCTCCTACGCCGCCGGACGCGACCAACTCGACATCGAGGGCCTCGGCCACACCCGCGTCGTCCAACTCGTCGAAGCCGGACTGGTCGCCGACCTCGCCGACCTGTTCACCCTCACCCGTGGCCGGCTGCTCGACCTGGAACGGATGGGCGAGACCAGCACCGACAACCTCCTCACCGCCCTCAACACGGCCAAGAACCAGCCCCTGTCTCGGGTGCTGTGCGCGCTGGGCGTGCGTGGCACCGGCCGCTCCATGTCCCGCCGCATCGCCCGGCACTTCGCCACCATGGACAACATCCGCGCCGCCGACGCCGAGTCCATGCAGCAGGTCGAGGGCATCGGCACCGAGAAGGCCCCGTCCATCGTCGCCGAACTCGCGGAACTCGCCCCGCTCATCGACAAACTCGCCGCGGCCGGCGTCAACATGACCGAACCCGGCGCCACGCCGCCCACGGTGGACACCGACGCCGACGGCTCCACGCCGGCCGCGGACCAGGCCGCCGGTCCGCTGGCTGGGATGGCCGTCGTGGTCACCGGCACGATGACCGGCTCCCTGGAGAAGCTCAGCCGCAACCAGATGAACGAGCTCGTCGAACGCGCCGGCGGCCGGGCCTCCTCCAGCGTCTCCAGGAAGACCAGCCTCGTCGTCGCCGGAGAAGGCGCCGGATCCAAGCGCACCAAGGCCGAGTCCCTCGGCATCCGGCTGGCCACCCCCGACGAGTTCGCTGCCCTCGTCGCGGACTACCTCAGCTGACCCTCTCGGCGTGAGGTGAGGGGCGAGGGGCGGCGGTCGGCGACGGCCTGGGCGGCAGCACTCCCCGAAGCGTGCCGCCTCGGCCGGCGGCTCCCGCTCGAGGCATCGAGCCGAGCACCGGCATGCCGGGGCCGCCCGCGGCTATCGATTCATGCGGTGTCGGGTGCCGGGGCGCCGTCCGGACCCGGGACTGTGGGGCGGCGGGTGATGCGTGGTCGGCGAGGCCTGCTGACGGGCGCTTGGGTGAGGCGTGCGCCTTGGGGATCAACGTGTCGGCGTGCTGTGTTGATGAACTGCAGCCGTGCGGCTTCCATGCGGTCCCTCGCCTCGTCCCAGACGCCTTCATGGGATGCGGTTTGCCGGATGAACTGGTCGCTGCATTCCCAGAACACCTCGTCGACGCGTGCCGCGGCCTCGACCACAGCGGGGCTGCCGACGAGCCAGATGGTCCCCAGTGCGACGTTCCACGGCACCCAGTCCACGGGGTCACCGTGTTTCCAGGCGCGGCGCAGAGCGAGCTGGATGCGGGTGGACTCGGCGACGATCGCCGAGCAGGCGGCGATCTGCTTGTCACGTGCCCAGTTCATGCGGTCGCTACGGCTGCTGAGCGCCGCGCCGGCCACCACGCCGATCAACGCGGCAGCCACGCCCCCCACGGTGGTGACGGTTGTCGCCCAGTCGAATGACATCCAACTCCCCCTCGTCGGCTGTCGTATTGAACGACTCTGCCCGCCGCACTTGTATGGGTATGCGGAGGAGTTGACGCAACAGTGCCCTTTCGGCCATCCGCGGAAGACAGGTCCCTGGACGCCGCAATTTGGCGCATTTCAGTCAGCAGTCCGCCTTGCCTCGACTGACCGGTTCGCGGGGCCGGCTGTCGGTCGATGACATGAGAGATCCAGCTGCCGTCGAGCCTGCCGTCAGCAGGGCGTGCGATCAGCTCGTGACCGGAAAGGAGGGGGCTGGTGGGCGTCCTCCACGTGTGACGGCAAGCCTGCGGTGCACACAGGACTGCCGTGCACGCGGTCGCGTGCACGGCACACCAGCGCTCCGGACGCCAGAGGCGTGGCGCCTACTTGAAGCGGACCACCTGCGGATCGTGGTCGCTCGTCTGGTCGGAGAACTCGGAGTTGATGTGGACGACCTGGTAGTCGGGCTTCTTGACGGCCGGTGAGACCAGGATGTGGTCCAGCGTCTGGGAGTTGCCGTCGTACACGTAGCTGTAGCGCTCGTTCACCGGCAGCGTGTTGATCAGGTCGGTGAGGACACCGCCGGAGGTGAGCGCGGCCAGCGGCTTGGAGAACTGGTAGTCGTTGAGGTCACCGAGGACGACGACCTTGGCCTTCGGGTCCTTGGCGAGCAGACCGGACACGAAGGTGTTGACCTCCTTCGCCTGGGCCGTGCGCTGGGTCTCGGAGCTCAGCGTCGGCGGCTGGAAGGCGCCGTGCACCGGCTGGTCGCCGCCCTTGGAGTTGAAGTGGTTCCCGACGACGAAGACCTGCTTGCCGCGGAAGACGAACTCGCCGACCAGCGGCTTGCGGCTGCTCGTCCAGGTGTCCGAGGTGGGGTCGATCCGCCCCGGGGAGACCGAGAGCCGTACGCCCTTCTTGCCGTCGCCGACGGCTTCGACGGCCGTGGTGGAGTCGCCGCCCGGCCGGTCGACGAAGGTGACACGCTGCGGGTTGAAGAGGAAGACGTTGCGGATGTTTCCGCCGGGTTCGCCGCCGTCGGAGTCGTTGACCGGGTCGACGGCGCGCCAGTCGTACGCCGGGCCTCCGGCCGCCTTGATGGCGTCGATGAACCGGGAGATGGTCGCGCCGGCCGTGACCGTGCCATCGTCCTTGGGGCCGTTGTCGTCCTGGATCTCCTCCAGGCTGACGATGTCCGGGGTCGCCAGGTTCGTGACGATCCCCTCGGCCAGGCGGTCGAACTTGCTCTGCGGGTCGGTCGGATCGAGGTTCTCGACGTTGTACGTCGCCACGGACAGTTCGTTGGACTTGCCCTTGCTCGCCACCTCCGGCGTGAGTCCTCCCGGCTCGATCGTGCCGAGGGCGGTCGCCTGGACGTTGTAGCCACCGTAGTTGGCGTAGTCCACGGGGCCCGTGGTGGTGCCGGCGAGGGTGTCGCCCACGTCGGCCTTGAGCTGGTCACCGGTCAACGAGGTGACCAGCAGCCGCCCGGAGTTGGGGTCGTCGTAGCCGGTGACGACGGTGCCGCCACGCGGAGTCGGGTTCTGGGCGGGCTTGGTGGTGATCCACGTCTCGTTGTAGGCGTTGGTGGCGCCCACCACGCGGGAGTCGCCGATCTGCACCAGCATGCCCTCGTGGGCCTCCAGCCAGTCCAGCGCGTAGGCGCCGGGCCGCAGTTCCAGGGACTCGATGTTCCCGCCCTGTGCCTGCGGGGCGTAGGCGTCCGGCAGCGTCGAGGAGTCGATGACCTCGGCGGCGGGCACCGGGTTGCCCGCGGACAGCACGGCGGCCGTCGGGCCGGTCAGTTCGGTGACGGACTGCGAGCCGCTGCTCTTGCCACCGGGGTAGTACTCGCTGACCTTGCCCGAGACGAGCACCGAGTCGCCGACCTTGACCAGGGGCGTGGCGGAGCCCGTGAAGACGAAGAGGCCCTCGCTGGTGGCCGGGTCGCCGTCCGGTTCGGGGTCCTGGATCCAGTAGCCCTTGGAGCCGGTGCTGCGCACGGCGGTCACCACGCCGGGCACATGGGTGACGGTCCTGCCGTTCTGCGGGGAGATCCGGCTGGTGCCCTGGATGTCGTGGATGCGCAGGCTGCCTGGAGTCGGGGTGGGCGTGGGGGTCGGGGTGGGCGACGGGTCGCCGGAGCCGCCGCCCGCGGTGTTGTGGGCGCTCGGCGCCGAGCCCGTGAGGTCGGCCGCGTTGTCGTCGGTGTCGGTGAGCTTCGTATCGCGCGAGACGGAGGTGGTGTTGCCGGCTCCCGTGGCGGGAGATCCCTCACGGACCACGGCGGTGCCGAAGCCGACCAGGTCCTTGACGGTGCCGTCCGCCGCGCAGTCGGCAGCGGTCAGGCAGGTGAGCGGAGTCGTCGAGTGGACCAGTGCCACGGTGCCGGTGGTCGCCGACATGGAGATGGTGCCGGAGGCGTCGGGGGTCGGCAAGGCGGTGTCGCCGCCGGAGCCCTTGGCCTCCTGGACCAGGTAGGTGCCGCCCGCGGGGATGGCGCCGGTGAGCGGGGTGACCTGCCACTTGCTGGTGGCGGTGGGCGAGCCGGGCAGGTACTGCACGGACCAGCCGCTCAGGTCGAAGGGGGCGGTGGCGCCATTGCCCAGTTCGACGAAGTCGTTCGTGTACGAGGCGCCGGAGTTGCCGCCTCCGCCGTACACCTCGGAGATGGCGGCGTCCGAGGTGGGCGCGGCCTGCGCGGTGAAGGGGAGCGCGACGAGCGACCCGGTGAGGCCGACGGGCAGCGCGACGAGGAGGGCCTTGGCACCTCGGCCGCGCAGGGCCGGGGGTATGCGTGTCACGTGGGACTCTTTCTCGCGGGAGCAGTTGTGTCAGAGGCGCGGCGGAGATGTGGGGGGTGTGTGATGCTTCGAGTCGGCGTCAAGATACGCGCGTAGACGCACCTCGTACAAGGAGTCTTGCCTGATCGGTGACTGACGTTCGCCGGCCGTTCGCCCACTCGCGACGTGGGCGCTCGGTCTGCCGAGTCCGGCCGTGCGCAAGCGCGTTGGCCTGTCGGCCTGGCCATGAAGCGTATGACCGTCCAGGTTCTCCGCCTGCCCCTCGCCTTCCGCGTCGGACCTCCAGGGCTCGGACCTCGGCCACGCTCGTCGCGCACGCGGCGGAGTTGCCGTCGATGACCCGGTCGCGTTGCCTGCGCCGGGCTCGTCGCTCCCGGCGCAGGCCCGGTGGCCCCGACGCTCAGCAGCCGGAGTCGGCGATGACGAAGTAGCCCGGGGAGGTCTCCTTCAGTGTGTGGACGACGGCGAGGTTGTACAGGCCCATGTTCTGGTTGGAGCCGTTGGCGTAGGTATAGCCGAGGCTCTGGTGGGCGCGTCCGGCCTGCACCTGGTTGTAGTTGTTGTCGGTGTAGCACTTGGGCGCGGAGCCGGTCGTTGTCGCCGTGACCGGTGAGGACGAGGCGCCGACGGCGCCGGAGGAGTCGACCGCGGCGACGGTGTAGCGGTAGGAAGTTGCGGCGGACAGGCCGGTGTCGGTGTACGTGGTGCCCGTCGCGGAGCCGGCCTTCGTCCCGTTGCGGTAGACGTTGTACGAGGCGGCACCGCTGACGGCGTTCCAGGTCAATGACGCGCCGGTGTCGGTGGTGCCCGTGACCGTGAGGCCGGACGGGGCGGGCAGGGAACCCGGTCCGCCCTGGCTGCCGCCGCCGTCCAGGCCCCAGAACTTCGCGGTGTGGTAGCTGGAGCAGATGTAGTTGAGGTAGTAGGCCCCGGTGCTGCCGCACTGGTCGGCGCCCGAACCGGGGTTCACGGCGAGGCCGTGTGCCATGCCGGAGATCGAGAACAGGGCGACGGCGGGCTTGCCCGCGCCGTCGTTGTAGATGCTCTCCGTGGTGCCGCCGGTCAGGCTCTGGGTGCTGGAGGCCGTCTGCCCGATGCCCCAGACGTCGGTCCACTGGTCGCGCAGTTCGGTGCCGTTGACGGGAGCGACGGTGGTGTCGGAGGTGCCCTGCCAGATCGCGACCCGCGGCCAGGGCCCGGTGTAGCCGGGGTAGGAGTTGCGGACCTTGTCGCCCCACTGCTTCGGGGTGAGGTTCTGGCTGCTGTACTGGCAGCCGGACGCGGCGCTCTGCGTGGTGGCGCACTGCGCGGGGAGGCCGGAGTCGACGGCGCCGCCGGCGAAGACGTCCGGGTAGTCGGCGAGCAGGTCCGCGGTCATGCCGCCGCCGGCGGACAGGCCGGTGACGAAGATCCGGCCGCGGTCCGAGCCGTACTGCGCCACAGCGGTGTCGATCATCTGGATGATCGAGGCCGCCTCGCCCTTGCCCCGGGTGTCCTTGGCCGAGTCGAACCAGCTGAAGCAGGAGAGGCTGTTGTTGGCCGAGCTGGTCTGCGGGTAGACCACGGCGAAGCCCCACTGGTCGGCGAACTTCTGCCAGCCGGAGTGCGCGTGGTAGTCGCCGGCCGACTGGGTGCAGCCGTGCAGCGCCACGACCAGCGGCGCGTTCGCCGGAAGGTCGGTCGGCGCGTACTCGTACATCGCCAGATGGCCGGGGTTCGAACCGAAGTCGGTGACCTGTTGGAGGGTGCCGGCGGCCGCGGCGGTCGGGGCGAGAGGGGTGAGGGCGGTCAGTCCCGCGGCGAAGGCGCCCAGTGCTGCGGCCAGAGCGGTGCGCCGGAAGAATCTGCGCCAGGTGGAGTTCAGCATGCGTGCGGCTCCTGTGAGTGTGGGGAGAGAACGGGGGCGGGCGCGGCGCGTCGCCCGGCGGTCCTGCCTCGCCGGGCCGCCCCGTGCCCGTCCTCCGGCCGGGCGCGGCGCGGACCCGCACCCGGCTCGTTGTCCTGCCGGCTTGCTGGAAGCGGACCGTACGACCGGCCCGCTCGACCGCGACATGTGAAGGGCATCCAGGAACGCGGCGGCCGACGTGGCTCGCGCACCCATGGTGCCGACGGTGACGCTGTGACATGCGATGGGCCGGCCGGGTGGGTCGAACTTTTGCGAATCGGGCACTTTGGGCGTGCTGGGATCACCGGGAGCGGCCGTCGACCGTCCGGACATGGTGATGCAACCCATTTGATGTTGCAGAAATGTGTTGGCGACCCACGTGTCTCACCTCATGTTTCCTACCTACCGTGTTCGGCCATGGACAGCACCAAGAGCTCCGCCGAGGGCTCGCTCCAGCATCCCGAGCCGGGTGACACCACCGCGCCCGGTCCGGCCTCGACCCGATTCCTCACCGGGCGCAGAGCCCTGGTCACCGGTGCGGCCAGCGGGATCGGCCGGGCCTGTGCCGAGAGCTTCGCCGCGGCCGGTGCCGAGGTCTACGTGGTGGACCGGGCCGCCGAGGCGGCGAAGGAGGTGGCCGAGGCGATCGGCGGCATCGCCGTCGTGGCCGACCTCTCCGAGGCCGGCGCCGTGGACGCGTTGCCGGACGATGCCGACATCGTGGTCAACAACGCGGGTCTGCAGCACATCGCACCCGTGCACGAGTTTCCTCCGGAGCGCTTCACGCTGATCCAGCGGGTGATGGTCGAGGCGCCGTTCCGGATCCTGCGCCGCACCCTGCCCCACATGTACGCGCAGGGATGGGGCCGCGTCGTCAACATCTCTTCGGTGCACGGCCTGCGGGCCAGCGCCTACAAGTCGGCGTACGTCGCGGCCAAGCACGCTCTGGAGGGCCTGAGCAAGGTGGTGGCCCTGGAGGGCGCCGCGCACGGCGTGACCAGCAACTGCATCAATCCCGGCTATGTCCGCACACGGCTGGTGGAGGAGCAGATCGCCAACCAGGCGCTCGCCCACGGCATCCCGGCGGCGGACGTGATGGACCAGGTCTTCCTGGAACGCACCGCGATCAAGCGCCTGATCGAGCCGGCCGAGGTCGCCGAGGCGGCCCTGTGGCTGTGCTCCGGTCGCAGTAGTTACATCACCGGCAGCTCGATCCCGCTGGACGGCGGCTGGACGGCCCACTGAGGGCAGTCACCCGCCCCTCGTCCCGTCACCCACCCCTCGTCCCCCTCCTGTCGGCACCGCCGGCGACCTCACCAACGAACTCCCCCGGACCCTCCGCACGTCCCCCGGCGTCGGCCGGTGCGGCGGTTCCGCTCCCCTCTCACTCCGAAACGGTGACCACCATGCCCAGCGCTCACAACGCCGTGAACGACCCAGGCGCCTCCGGAAGACCGGCCGGCCTGCGCAAGATCGTCGCGGCCAGCCTCATCGGCACCACCATCGAGTGGTACGACTACTTCCTCTACGGTTCGGCCGCCGCCCTGGTCTTCGGCCGCGTGTTCTTCCCCGAGTCGGACCCGCTCACCGGCACCCTGCTGTCCTTCCTCACCTATGCCATCGGCTTCGCCGCCCGCCCGATCGGCGCCGTGGTCTTCGGCCACTTCGGCGACCGTCTCGGCCGCAAGAAGCTCCTGGTGATCAGCCTGCTGATGATGGGGCTCTCCACCGCCCTGATCGGCTGTGTCCCCGGCTACGACACGATCGGTGTCGCGGCTCCCCTTCTGCTGACCACCCTGCGCCTGGTCCAGGGCTTCGCCCTCGGCGGCGAGTGGGGCGGCGCGGTTCTGCTGGTGTCCGAACACGGCGATGCGAAGCGACGCGGCTTCTGGGCGTCCTGGCCGCAGGGCGGCGCGCCGGCCGGCAACCTGATCGCCGTCGGAGTGCTCTCCCTCATGACCACCCTGCTCAGCGACGACGCGTTCAACTCCTGGGGCTGGCGGGTGCCGTTCCTGCTCTCCGCCGTGCTGGTCATGATCGGTCTGTGGATCCGGCTGTCCGTCGACGAGTCCCCGTTGTTCAAGGAGGCGCTGGCCAAGGCCGAACGGCGCAAGGCGGAGCAGCGGGCCGAACAACTGCCGTTCGTCGCGGTGTTGCGCAACCACTGGCGGGACATCCTGGTCGCGATGGGCGCGCGCATGGCCGAGAACATCTCCTACTACGTGATCACGGCCTTCGTCCTCACCTACTGCGTCGAGCATCTCAAGCTGGACAAGCAGACGTCGCTGAACGCGGTGCTGATCGGCTCGGCCGTGCAGTTCTGTCTGATCCCGCTGTTCGGCGCGCTCTCCGACCGGGTGGGCCGCAAGCCGGTGTACCTGGTGGGAGCGGTCGGTGTCGGCCTGTGGTCGTGGGCCTTCTTCGGTCTGCTGGACACCAAGTCGTTCCCCGCACTCGTCCTGGCCGTCACCGTCGGACTGATCTTCCACAGCGCCATGTACGCGCCCCAGGCGGCGTTCTTCTCCGAGCTTTTCGCCACCCGGATGCGCTACACCGGCGCCTCCATCGGCGCCCAGCTCTCCTCGGTGGCGGCCGGCGCCCCGGCCCCGCTGATCGCCACCGCGCTGCTCAGCTCGTACGGCAACGCCACGCCGATCTCGGTGTACGTCGGCATCGCAGCGCTGATCACCGTGATCGCTGTCCTCGCCGGCCGCGAGACCCGCGGCCGGGACCTGGCCGCGATCGAGCCGGACGACTCCGCGTCACGCCCGCCCGCGGACCAGCGGACGACCGCGTCCGCCTGACGAGCGCTGACCGGCCCGCCGCCCCGCGCCAGGGGCGCGGCTGCCGGGCCGGGAGCCGGCCGCGCCACTCACGGCCGAGGAGGGTCGGTGTCCTGCCCCGTCGGGAGGACCCCGACCCTCCTCAGCCGTTCACCGGCTGCGGACTCCACCGCCCACCGACTTCGCAACGGTTGCCCGCCCATGTCGCACAAGCCCACCTCCGTCACCCCTCATCTGCGCCGGCTGCTCGAGCTCCTCGCCGCGGGCGCCCCCGCCGAGGACCTCGGCGCCGTCGCCGCCGACGCCCGCCGCGCCGGTGCCACCGCCCAGGATCTCGCCGAGGTCGAGCAGGCCACCGAAGCGGCGCTGCGCGTCCAGAGCACGCTCCGGCAGCACCGGCGCCGGGAGGCGGAGCTGACCGCGCTCTTCGACACCGCGGGCGACCTGGCGGCCCTGCGCGACCTCGACGCCGTGCTGCGCTCCATCGTCCGGCGGGCCAGGATGCTCCTGGGCACCGACACGGCCTACCTCACGCTGCCCGACGAGGAAGCCGGAGACACCTACATGCGGGTGACCGACGGCTCGGTGTCGGACCTGTTCCAGAACCTGCGCCTCCAGCTGGGCGAGGGCCTGGGCGGTCTGGTCGCACAGACCGCCCGTCCCTACGCCTCCCCGGACTACCGCACCGACGACCGCTTCCTGCACACCGGCAGCATCGACGCCGGAGTTCTCGACGAGGGCCTGGTCGCGATTCTCGGCGTGCCGCTGCTGCTGGGATCGGGAAGCGGCGGCCAGGTCATCGGAGCGCTGTTCGCCGCGGACCGTACACCCCGTACCTTCGCCCCGGACGAGGTCGCTCTGCTGTGTTCGCTGGCCGACCACGCCGCCATCGCCATCGACACCGCCAAGGCCATGGCCGAGGCACGGATCGCGCTGGCCGAGCTGGCCGAGGCCAACGCCGTGATCCGGGAGCACTCCGCCGTCATGCAGCGTGCCGAGGAGTCACATGACCGGCTCACCGATCTGGTGCTGCGCGGCGGTGACGTCTCCGACGTGGCCACCGCCGTGGCCGGTCTGCTGAAGGGGGACGTCGCGGTCCATGACAGCTCCGGACGGCCGCTCACCGCGGTCGGCGGGCACGACCGCGCGTTCGCCGGGGACACGGAGGACACCGGCAGCGCCGAGGAGGCGGCGGCGCTGGTCGCGGCGGCGAGGAGCTCGCACGCGGCCGCCCACGCGGTCTTCCGTGACGGGCGCTGGGTCTGCGCGGTGCTGGCCGGGCAGGAACTGCTGGGCTGTCTGGTGCTGTACGGGCGGCCCGATCTGGACGGGCCCGACCGGCGCCTGTTCGAGCGGAGCAGCGTCGTCACTTCCCTGCTGCTCCTGCTGAGGCGTTCGGTCGCGGAGACCGAGAACCGGGTCCGCGGTGACCTGATCACCGATCTGCTCACCGCACCCGAGCGCGACCCGGCCGGTCTGGTGGCCCGCGGCCGCCGCCTCGGCATCGACCTCGACCGGCCCCACATTCTGCTCCTCGCCCACACCGGCGACGCGGCCCGGCAGCGGCTCGCCGACGCGGCCGTGCAGTACCTGTTCGGATGCGGCGGTGTCAGTGCCGAACACGACGGCGCCGTCGTGCTGCTGCTCCCGTGCGACGGCACCCGGCCGGGCGAGGCGGCCGGGGCCGCCGCCGGGCAGCTCGGCCGACTCGTCGGCGCGCCGGTCACGGTGGCCGGCGCCGGGCCGGCGGCCGGGCCGCGGGCCGTCGCCGACGCGCACACCGAGGGCCTGCGCTGCCTGCGGGCCCTGCACATCCTCGGCCGCCACGGGCGAGGGGCGAGCGCCGCCGAACTCGGCTTCCTGGGCGTGCTGTTGGGCGACAACCACGATGTGGACGGCTTCGTCACCTCCGTCCTGGGCCCCCTTCTGGATTACGACGCCCAGCGCGGCACCCAACTGGTCCGCACCCTGCGCGCCTACTTCGGCTGCGGCGGGAGCCTGACCCGGGCCAAGGAGGAACTGCACGTCCATGTGAACACCGTCGTGCAGCGGCTCGACCGCATCCAGGCACTGCTCGGCCCCGACTGGAACACCCCCGAACAGGCTCTGGAACTCCAACTCGCCCTGCGCCTGCACCTGCTGTCGGACGCGGGCGCCTGATGCCGGCCGCATGCGCGCAACGCCCCGCGTACGCCGCCCACCAGCAGCAGGCCCTTCAGCAGGTGGGGGTGGCGTACGGCGGTGAAGGCCACGGTGAGGCCCGCGGTGAAGGCCCCATGGAGTGGCCGGTCGGCACCACCCGCCCGACGCTCGGCTCGTCCACCACGGCAGCCATGTCGTCGGTGTGGCCCGCGATGCCGTAGGGCCGGCAGGCGGCCGCTGCGGCCCCTGCCGCGTGGATCGGGGCCGCCAGGGTGACTCGGCCGGCCAGGTGGTGGGCGACGCGCGCCCAGCTCAGGCCGTCGGCGGTGACGCCGTGCATCGCCAGGACCACCGGCGCACCCGGGCCCGCGGGCCGTCCGGCGCGACACGGCCGGCTTCCCGCCCGGTACCGGCACACAGAACTCCCCGGCCCGCCGGGACGACCGCGTCCCGGCGGGCCGCCGTCATCCCGTTTCGCGGAGTGCGGGTCACGGCTGGAGGACCTCCCCGCCCTCGGCCGAGACGCGGGACGTACGGGCCGCACGCAGCCGGGCCGGCAGCCGCACCACGCCGCCGGGCAGGAGATAGATCACCAGGACGAAGAGGGCGCCGAGCAGGAACAGCGGCTGCGAGAGCGGCACACGCAGCACCGAGGGCAGACCGGCGACCGCGCCCGAGCCGGCCAGGTCGCCGAGCCGGTGGTCGGCCCAGGTGTAGACGATGCCGCCGACCAGGGGGCCCCACCGGGTGCCCGAACCGCCCAGCACCACCATCACCAGGAGGGACAGAGTGAAGTCGGAGGTGGTGGCCTGCGGAGTGGCACCACCGGTCAGCAGCAGGTACACGATGCCACCGAGCGCGGCCAGGGTGCCGGCCAGGACGAAGGCGGCCAGTTTGAAGCCGTACGGGCGCAGGCCCAGCACTTCCACGCGGCGTTCGTTCTCCTTGATGCCCTCCCAGACCCGGCCGATGGGCGAGCGGACCGTCCACTGCACGACGACCAGCACCAGGACGAGATAGGCCAGGGCGATCCAGTACAGGTTGGCGGTGTGTTCGATGCCGACCAGCGAGGCGGGCAGCCCTTCGGCCGGAGCGGCCCTGCCCTCCTCACCGCCGGTGACGCCGCCGGGGTCGCGCTGCACGAGGATCGACCCGGCCTGCGCGAAGGCCAGGGTCACCATGGAGAACCCGATGCCGCTGACCCGGAGGCTGACCGCGCCCAGCAGGGCGGACAGGGCGACACCGGCGAGCAGGCCGAGCAGCGCCGACACGGCGAAGGACAGGCCCGCCTCCAGCATGACGGTGTTGGTGACGTAGGTGCCCGCGGCGAAGTAGAGCGCGTGACCGAAGGACAGCAGTCCGGTGCGGCCGAGCAGCAGGTCGTAGCCGGTGGCCAGGGCCCCGAACACCAGGCACAGGGCGAGCAGTTGCAGATTGCCGGGACTGCCGATGGGGCCGTCGAGGAGGCCCGGGAGCGGCAGCGCGCTGTAGGGCACGGTGAAGACCAGCACCAGCAGCAGGGCGGGCCACCAGCGGGTGGCGCGCCGCAGCCGTTCGGAGCGGGTGGTGACGGGGTGGTCCGCCGTACGGGCCCTGCCGCGCGGCTGGGTGGCGGTGGTCATGCGAGCCTCCCGGTGAGCCCCCGCGGCCGGACGAGCAGCAGGGCGGCGAGCAGGACGACGACGGCGAGGTCGCCGAGCCCTGCGGTGGTGTAGTAGTTCGCGAACTGCTGGACGAGGCCCACGGCGATCGAGGCCACGGCAGCGCCGGTGAGGGAGCCCATGCCGCCCGTCACGACGACCACGAAGGCGAAGATGAGCAGTGAGGTGCCCTGTTCGGGATCGACGGAGCCGAAGTAGAGGCCGCCGAGGGCACCGCCCAGCGCCGCTGCCGCGCCA
This sequence comes from Streptomyces sp. NPDC006393, assembly GCF_040628575.1. Taxonomy (NCBI): domain Bacteria; kingdom Bacillati; phylum Actinomycetota; class Actinomycetes; order Kitasatosporales; family Streptomycetaceae; genus Streptomyces; species Streptomyces sp. NPDC006393. Next base: position 25,093 of record NZ_JBEXZD010000077.1, on the reverse strand, counting down.
CCGATGGCGAAGACCAGGGTGAAGGCCTTGCGCACGTCGATGCCGAGCGCGGTGACCATCGCCCGGTCCTCCACGCCCGCCCGGACGACCAGTCCGTGCCGGGTACGGCCGAGGAACAGCTTGAGCGCGGTCAGCACCACCAGCGCCGCGCCGATCAGCACGACGCGGTTGAGCGGCACTTCGGCGCCCAGCAGGCCGAAGGTGCCGGACAGTGCCTTCGGCCCGGGGAAGGGCCGCGCGTCGGAGCCCCAGATCGCGGACAGCAGGGCCGGGACGGCCAGTCCCACGCCCACCGTGGCGAGGATCTGTTCGCGCGGGCGGGTGTAGAGGGGGCGGATCACGGCGAGTTCGAGCAGTACGGCGGCGACGGTGCCCACCGCGGTGCCGAAGACGACGGCGAGGGCGAACCCGGCGCCGCCGGGTCCGGCACCGGGCAGGTGGCCGGAGGCGGCCCACCAGGTGCCGTAGGCGCCCACGGACAGCAGGGCACCGTGGGCGAAGTTGAGCACGTCCATCAGCCCGAAGATCAGCGACAGTCCGGAGGCGACCAGGAAGTACAGGGCGCCCAGGCCGAGCCCGGTGAAGGTGAGCAGTACGACGGTGGACATCAGGCGTCTGCCTCCGGGGATCGGGCGGCGGGGCGCGCCGCGCTGTGAACGGACGGACGGGCGGGCGTGTCCGTGGTGCCGCCTTGGCCGGCGCTGCCGACGCCGAGCAGCCGGCGGGCCGCCTCGGCGTCGGCGAGCAGGTCCGCGGCCGGGCCCCGGTGCGCGGTGCGGCCGTCGGCGAGGACGACGCAGTGGCGGGCGAGGCGGCGCACCAGGGCGAGGTTCTGCTCCACCAGCAGGACCGGTACCGCCTCGGCGGCGCGCTCCAGCACCTGGGCGACCTCGGTGACCACTTTGGGCGCCAGGCCCTTGGTGGGTTCGTCGGCGATGATGAGCCGGTTGCCGTTGAGCAGGGTGCGTGCGATGGCGACCATCTGCTGCTGACCGCCGGACAGGGTGCCGGCGGCCTGCCGGGCGCGTCGTTTCAGCTCCGGGAACAGCTCGTACACGAGGCCGTAGGCCGGTTCACCGGCCCCGGGCCGCTCGGCGAGGCGCAGGTTCTCGGCCACGGTGAGGGCGGCGAAGACACCGCGGTCCTCGGGGGCGTAGCCAATGCCCCTGCGCACCAGGGCGTAGGTGGTCAGGCGCACGGTCTCCTCGCCTGCCAGCAGCACACTGCCGGTGCGCGGGACCAGTCCGAGGATGCCGCGCACGGTGGTCGTCTTGCCGGCTCCGTTGCGGCCCAGCAGCGCGGTGGTGCCGGAGGCGGCCACCTCCAGGTCGACGCCGTGCAGGATGTGCCTGCCCCCGATCACGACCCGCAGATCCCGCACGGTCAGCAGGGGCTCCGGGGCGGCGGGGGTCACAACTCCTCCCCGAGGTAGGCCTGCTGCACGGTGGGGTCGGCCATCACGGCTTGCGGGGTGTCCAGCGCCAGCAGCGTGCCGTGATGCATCACGGCGAGCCGGTCGGCCAGGTCCAGCAGCACGTCCATGTGATGCTCGACCATGAGCACGGTGCGGCCCTCCTCCTTGTGCAGCGACCGGATGAGTTCGGTCAGCGCGGGCACCTCCTCGGCGCTCACACCCGCCATCGGCTCGTCCAGCAGCATCAGCCGGGGCTCGCCGACGAGCAGGACCGCGAGTTCGAGCTTGCGTTTCTCGCCGTGCGAGAGGGCTTCGGCGCAGGTGCCGGCGCGGTGCGCGAGCTGCGTGCGTGCCAGCACCCGTTCGACCTGTTCCGGGTAGGCGTCGGCGCGGCGCCAGATCCGGTAGGACGTTCCGTCGGCGGCCTGGGCCGCCAGCCCCACGTGGTCGGCGACCGTCATGCCCGGCCACAGGCTGGAGGTCTGGAAGGTGCGCCCGAGGCCGCGCCGCGCCCGGGCGTAGGCGGCGTCCGCGGTGACGTCGCGGCCGTCCAGTTCGATCGTGCCCCGGGAGACCGGACTGAGCCCGCTGACCAGATTGAACAGGGAGGTCTTGCCCGCACCGTTGGGGCCGATGAAAGCCAGGAACTCGCCTTCGCGGACGTCGAAGGAGACGGAGTCGACGATGGTCGCGCCACCGATCGTCCAGCCGATGTCACGCAGCCGGAGCACAGGCGCCGGGGAGGTACGGGCCTTCCCGGCGCCCGGGGCCCCCGCGGCGCTCGGTGACGTCGTGTTCGAGGAGGACATCCGCTCAGCCCGCCGTCTTCGTGGCCGGTGGTGCGACCTCGGTCATCGGGATGCTGTCGATCAGCTCGGGCCGGGCGGCCGTGGCACTGCCCTTGAGCCGGGCCGTGAACATCGGCTGCATCAGGGCGTGGTCCGCCGCGCGGATCTGCTCCTTGCCCTTGGGTCCGTGGAAGGTCCAGCCCTCGAGCGCCTTGACCATGGCCGTGGTGTCGGTCGCGCTGCCGTTCTCGATCGCCTGCACGATCATCTGGGCGGCGGTGAAGCCGTCGGGGCTGAACAGGTCGGGGGTGCCGCCGGCCTTGGTGATGCCGTCGAGCATGGCCTTCTCCACCGGGTTGCCGCCCCCGGCGCCCGGGAAGTAGTGCGCGAGGAAGGCGACCTTGGAGCCGGCCGTACCGAAGATCGGGTACGAGGCGGTGCCCGCGAGTCCGGTGACGACCTTGCTCGAGTCCAGCACGCCCTGCTGGTTCAGCGCGGTCCACAGGGCGGGGGCGGTGGCGCCCGCCCAGGCGACGAACACCAGGTCGGGCTTGCCTGCCCTGGTCTGGCGGGCGAAGGGCGTGAGGTCCGTGGCGCTGGGCGGGGCGAGCACGGAGCCGACGTGCGCGCCCTTCTTCCCGAGAACGGCCTTCACGGCGGCCACATTGGCCTGTCCGAACGCGGAGTTCTGGGCGAGTACGGTGACCTTCTTGCCCTTGGCGTCGCCGAGCAGGGTGCCGGCGGTCAGGATGTCCTGGTAGGACTGCCGGCCCGAGCGGAAGGTGTAGGCGTTGATGCCGGTGACCGCGTCGGTGGCGGCCGGACCGCTGATGTACAGCACCTTGTTCTGCGCGGCCAGCGGCGCCATTTGCAGCGCCACACCGGAGTCGGTGGTGCCGGCGAGGATCTTGTAACCCTTGCCCACGAGTGTCTTGGCCGCTGCTACGGCCTTCGCCGGGTCGCCCGCGTCGTCCTGCTCGGTGATCTCGATCGGATGGCCGCCGGCCTTGTTCGTCCCGTGCGTGGCGTAGGCGAGTCCTGCCTTGAAGCCTTCCTCGTACTGCTTGCCGTAGGCGGCGAGCAGTCCGCTGCGGGAGTAGACCAGGCCGACCTTCACGGGGGCGGTCTTGTCGCCCGAGCCGTCGGACGCGGTGCCCGCGGTGCCGGCCGAGGAACAGCCCGCGACCAGGGCGCCGAGGGCGATCAGGGTGAGTGCGCGAAGGGATCTGCTTCTGAAGGTGTCCGTGAGGCGGGAACGCATGACGATCGGCTCCTGACAGTGTGTCGCCCGCCCGTCGCCGGGTTCCGCGGGCCTTGGGGCGGGACGGCGGCCTCGTACGCGACGACGGGAGTGCGGTGCGTGGTTGCCGGAACCCTAGGAGCGCCGTACGACGGGCGGCATGTTGTCGGTCACCGCTCTTCGAGGCCCAGTCATGTCATGGGCACACATGGTCTGTGACCGCCGGTGCAGGCAAAGGTGAAAAACACCCGGTCCTGCCCCGTACGTCGTGGGCAGGCCGGGCCGGCGAACGGAACGGACCCCGGTGGGGAAGGAAACGGCATGGACAAAGTGATGGCCGCGGCCGCGCAGGCAGTGGCGGACATCCCTGACGGTGCGGTACTCGCGGTCGGCGGGTTCGGCCTGTGCGGCATCCCGTCGACACTGATCGCCGCGCTGGCCGAGACGAGCGCGTCCGGCCTGCGGGTCGTGTCGAACAACTGCGGGGTGGACGACTGGGGGCTGGGACTACTGCTGCGGGCCGGCCGGATCGCCCGGATGACCTCTTCCTACGTCGGCGAGAACAAGGAGTTCGCCCGTCAGTACCTGTCCGGCGAACTGGAGGTGGAGCTGACACCGCAGGGCACCCTCGCCGAGCGGCTGCGGGCCGGCGGCACCGGCATCCCCGCGTTCTACACCCCGGCGGGGGTGGGCACCCAGGTCGAGGACGGCGGCCTGCCCTGGCGCCACACCCCCGACGGCGGGGTCGCGGTGGCCTCCCCGCCCAAGGAGACACGGGAGTTCGCAGGCCGCCGTTACCTGCTGGAGGAAGCCATCACCGCCGACTTCGCCCTGGTGCGGGCCGCGGTCGCCGACCGGCACGGCAACTGCGTCTTCCACGCGGCGGCACGCAATTTCAACCCGCTGTGCGCGATGGCGGGGCGGGTGACCGTCGTGGAGGCCGAACGCATCGTCGAGGCCGGCGAACTGCCGCCTGACGCCGTCCACCTGCCAGGCGTGTACGTGGACCGGGTGGTAGCCGTGGACGGCTCACTGGCCAAGCGTATCGAGCGCCGCACCGTCCGCCCGGCGCCCACCCGCACCGAAGCGGCCGTCTCGCCCACCGCCTCCGAGGAGAAGTGACCATGCCGCTCGACCGCGACCAGCTCGCCGCCCGCGCCGCCAGGGAGCTCCGCGACGGCCAGTACGTCAACCTCGGCATCGGCCTGCCCACCCTGATACCCAATCACCTGCCGGACGGAGTGCACGTGGTGCTCCACTCGGAGAACGGCATCCTGGGCGTGGGCCCCTACCCGTACGACGGCGAGGAGCACCCCGACCTGATCAACGCGGGGAAGGAGACGGTGACCACCATCCCCGGGACGTCGTACTTCGACTCGGCCTTCTCCTTCGGCATGATCCGCGCCGGCCGTATCGACGTCTCCGTGCTCGGCGCCATGCAGGTGTCGGCCCACGGCGACCTGGCCAACTGGATGATCCCCGGCAAGATGGTCAAGGGCATGGGCGGTGCCATGGACCTGGTCCACGGCGCCCGCCGGCTGGTGGTCGTCATGGAGCACGTCGCCAAGGACGGCAGCCCGAAGGTCGTGGAAGAGCTGAGTCTTCCCGCCACGGGCCGCCGGGTCGTCGACCGTGTCATCACCGATCTGGCCGTCATCGACGTCACCTCAGTGGGTCTGCGACTGGTGGAGACCGCTCCGGGCATCACCGTGCAGGAGGTCCTGGCCGCGACCGGCGCCGAACTCCTCGTCGACTAGGGCCTGGAGGCCGGCCACATGGCCCTGAGCGACCCGCACGGCCGCTACGGTGCCTGGCGCGTCAAGGCACTCATCGTCTACGGCGGAGGCCTTCTGGCCCGACTTCCGTTCCCGGTCGCCAGCTTCTGCACCGGCCCGCTGGTGGCGCCACTCGGTGGCACGGACATCTCCTGGATCGTCGGCCTGGTCGTACCGGCCGCCGTCTACTGGCTCGCGGCCCGTCGGGACACCGCTCACGCACCGGACCGTATGATCCTCGGCGGCGACGCGGGGGCGAAGCCCGGTTCCCCCTCCCCCACCGCTTGAACCAAGCGCGGCGGTGGCGGGCCGAGCGCCGCGCGAACGCGTGATCCGCCGGCCCCGCCTCCGGTCACGGTCGTTCCGGCCGGCGCGGCGGGCGGGCGGGCGCGCCAGTCCACCGCCCGGGCCGTCGCCACCGGCGCGCGGTCATGGGCGAGGCAGGACCTGAGCGGTGACGAGTTCGGCGCCGCGCACCTCGTCATGCCGCGGCCACGGGGCGAGCACGGCGTGGCCCAGCCCCCGCAGCGGCAGGTGGAGATTCCCCATCGGCGAGCCGGTGACGCTCAGCGGCGCCGCCCGCTGCACCCCCGGGGCCGCGCTGCTCCGCCTGGGCGTGCATCCGCCGGCCGTTCAGGTTCCCCTGGGCCGGGGCAGGCCATCGCACACCACCAAGCCGAACGACCCCGGATCGCAGATGCCCCCACAGCCGGAACCGAAACGGCTGCCATGGCTCCACCACTCCACCACCTCACGGGACATGACCCGGAGTAGACCTTTCTGCCTCACCCCGGGGGGTGGATTTCCGGCGTCCAGTGAGCGCAACGCGGCCCGGCCGCGGAAGGAATGGCATGCGTGCGACGCAAAGGTGCGGCCCATGCTGACAACTCATGTGCGATCGGCGCTGCACCGATTCCGGGAGAGGCGCCGGTGGTCGAGGGCGGGCCGGGCCGGGATCGTCGCGTCCACAGGTCTGGCACTCGTCCTCGCCCTTCCCGGCCTGGCGGCCGCGGCCCCCGGCGATCTGGACCCCACCTTCGGCGGCGACGGAAAGGTGCTCACCGGCTTCGTCGGCGACGATCAGGCCAACGACCTGGCGGTGCAGCCCGACGGCAAGACCGTCGCTGTCGGCTCCGCCGCCGACACCACCACGGTGGAGAGCGACTTCGCGCTGACCCGTCGCAACGCCGACGGCAGCCCGGACACCAGCTTCGGCGGCGACGGCGAGGTGACCACCGCCATCAACAACATGATCCCGCCCGGAGAGCTCCAGTGGAGCGAGGCCCACGCCGTGGCGCTCCAGCCCGACGGCAAGATCGTCGTGGCGGGCGGCAGTTGGCGGGGGTACGAGAACTGCTGCTGGTTCGTGGTGGCCCGGTACAACAGCGACGGCACGCTGGACACGAGTTTCGGCGGCGGTGACGGCAGGGTGTTCACCGACTTCGGCCAGCCCGAAGAGGCCATGGACGTCGCCGTGGAGCCCGGCACCGGCAAGATCGTCGCCGCCGGCTACGTCGCTGGGCAAGCCGCCGTGGCCCGCTACAACCCCGATGGCAGCCCTGACGCGAGTTTCGGCGGCGGCGACGGCATGGTGACCACCAATCCGGCGGGGCCGTCCCTTCAGGAGGGCGGCGACGCGCGCGCCCTGGTCCTGCAGCCCGACGGAAAGATCGTCGTCGGCGGCGAGGTCGGGTCGACCCGCTTCGACTTCGCGCTCATCCGCTACAACCACGACGGCAGCCTCGACACCGGGTTCGGCAGCAACGGCATCCAGCGCACCGACTTCGGCGACTACGAGTCCGTGGAGGGGCTCGCGCTGCAGTCCGACGGCAAGATCATCGCGGCCGGCGGCAGCGGCGCCAGGTTCGCCCTGGCCCGCTACAACACCAACGGCACCCTGGACACCAGCTTCGACGGCAACGGCAAGGTGCTCACCCCCGGTGGCGGCGGAGCCTACGACGTGGTGGTGCAGGGCGACGGCCGGATCGTCATCGCCGGAAGCAACGGGCCGGGCGGCGACTTCGCCGTCCTGCGCTACAACCCCGACGGCAGCCTGGACAGCGGCTTCGGCACCGGGGGTGTCGCGACCGCGGACTTCGGCGGCAACGACGTGGCCCACGGCGTGGCTCTCCAGACCGACGGCAAGATCGTCACCGCCGGTGTGGGCGGACCCAACACCGACTTCGCCCTGGCCCGCTTCCTCGGCGGGGGCAGCACTCCGCCGCCCCCGGCCGGCGTGGACCTCTCGGTGACGAAGAGCGGCCCCACCACGGTCAGCATCGGTGACCGGGCCACCTACACCGTTCGGGTGACCAACACCAGCGCCACGACCGCCGCGACCAACGTCTCCCTGTCCGACACGCTCAGCGGTCCCGCCACCTCGGTCGTCTCGGCGACCACCACCTCGGGCACCTGCACCACCACCGCCACCAGCGCGACCTGTTCCCTGGGCACCCTGGCCCCCGGAGCCGGTGCCACGGTGACGGTCGCCGCCGAACCCCGGGCCATCGGCACCCTCACCGACCGGGCCACGGTCACCGCGACGCAGACCGACCCGCTTCCCGGCAACAACACCGCCACGACGACCACCACGGTCAACAACGCCCGCGGCTGCACCCGCGTCGGCACCAGCGGCAACGACACCATCACCGGCACCAGCGGCAACGACGTGATCTGCGCGCTCGGCGGCGACGACACCGTCAACGCCAGCTACGGCAACGACACCGTCTACGGCGCCTACGGCAACGACCGCCTCGACGGCGGCTACGGCAACGACACCCTCAACGGGGGTCCCGGCAACGACAACCTGATCGGCTACTACGGCAGCGACAACCTCAACACCGTCGACAACGTCTCCGGCAACGACACCGCCAACGGCGGCCCCAACGTCGACACCTGCACGACCGACGCGGGTGACGTCCGGATCAGCTGCCCCTGACCCCCACCCCACCCGACGAGGCCGGCTTCCCCGGGCGGGAGGCCGGCCTCACGCCGCATCGGACCGTCGAGGGGTCAGGGGCAACGGCAGCCTGCGGTCAGGACGAGCCGCCAGTGGACCTCGCCGGAGGCGGGGACGCGGGCCGCGTCGTCGGGGCCGGCCTCGGCGAGGTCGAAGGTGCGGCCCAGCATCGGTTCCACCCCTGTGCTGCGGTAAGGGTCCTGCTGGGGGAAGCCGCCCAGGTTGCGCCACAGTGCGACGGACACCGGCTGTCCTGCGGCCTCGACGGCGAGGGCGAGCCGGTCGGGTCCGTCATGGACGCAGACCCGGCCGTCGGCGAGGACGGCGCCGGCCGCGCTGCCGTCGTCGGGGCCGAACCGGTCCAGGCGCAGTCCGCGCGGTGCGGGCCAGGCACCCTCCACCCAGGGGTCGCCGTCCGCCCAGGGGCCGTCGAGCAGTGGCGCCGCCTCCGGGAAGAGGCGGGTGGGTGTGCCCGTACGGGCCCGGAGTTCGGCCCGTTCGGAGAGGTCGAGCAGGGCGTGGGCGGCCCATACGAAGCGGTAGCCGGGATCGGCGGTGAGCGTGTAGTCGGCCTCGACGCCGTCGGCGGTGGTCCGGACGGTGCGGGCGAGGGTGAAGGCGCCGCAGTCGACGCGTTCGGTGCCGCCGTCGCGGGTCCAGGGCCGGGACCAGGCGTCGCCGTGGTCGGGCGTGCCGCGCACGGTGGGGACGCACTCCTCCAGGCCGCCCGCGTCCACGAAGGCGTCGCCGGGTGCGACGTTTTCGCGTGCGGGATCCGGTCGGTGCCACAGCCATTCGCGGTCGGCGGCGCGCAGCGAGGTCCAGCGTCCGCCGTGCGCGGGGTCGGTGGTGTAGGCGAGGGGCACGCTCACCACTCCGTGAACGAGCCGTCGGCGTGCCGCCACACCGGGTTGCGCCAGGTGTGCCCGGTGCGGTCGGCGGCGCGTACGGCGTTCTCGTCCACGGTGACGCCGAGGCCGGGCGCGTCGCCCCGGTGGGCCTGTCCGGCGGTGAAGCGGAACGGCTCGGGGTCGACGACGTAGGAGAGCAGGTCGGCGTCCTTGTTGTAGTGGATGCCGCGGCTCTGTTCCTGGATGAGGAAGTTGGGGGTGGCGAAGGCCACCTGGAGGCTGGCGGCGAGCGCGATGGGGCCGAGCGGGCAGTGCGGGGCGAGCAGTGCGCCGTACGTCTCGGCGAGGGAGGCGATGCGGGTGACCTCGGAGATGCCGCCCGCGTGCGAGAGGTCGGGCTGGGCGACGGCGATGCCGGCGTTCAGCACGGGCAGGAACTCGGCGCGGGAGAAGAGGCGTTCGCCGGTGGCGAGCGGCACGGGACTGGCGGCGACCAGGCCGGGCAGCAGGTGGCTCTGCTCGGGCAGGACGGGTTCCTCCACGAACATCGGGTGCAGCGGGGCGAGTTCGGCGAGGACGCGGCGGGCCGAGGCGGCGCCCAAGCGCCCGTGGAAGTCGACGGCGACGTCCCGGTCCGGGCCGAGCACGTCACGGGCGGCGGCCACGCGGGCCACGACGGCGGCGGTCTCGGCGGCGGTGGCGACGGGCGAGGTGGGTCCGGCCGCGTTCATCTTGACGGCGGTGAAGCCCGCCTCGACCTGTTCGGTGATCTGCTCGGTGAGCTGGGCGGGTTCGTCGCCGCCGACCCAGGCGTACACACGGACGCTGTCGCGGACGGGGCCGCCGAGCAGTGCGTGCACGGGGGCGCCGTAGGTCTTGCCGACGATGTCCCACAGGGCCTGGTCGAGTCCGGCGACTGCGCTGGACAGGACGGGGCCGCCACGGTAGAAGCCGCCCTTGGTGAGGACCTGCCAGTGGTCCTGGATGCGCAGCGGGTCCTGGCCGATCAGGTACTCGGAGAGGACCTCGACGGCGCTGCCGACGACCTCGGCCCGGCCCTCGACCACGGGTTCGCCCCAGCCGACCACGCCGTCGTCGGTCTCGACGCGGCAGAACAGCCAGCGCGGTGGGACCAGGAAGGTTTCGATGCGAGCGATCTTCACGTGCCGCCGTTGCCTTTCGTGTCGTCGGGAGTGTCGACCCGGTCCGGGTCGCGGCCGGCCTGGTCGGACAGGTCGCGCGTGGCGGCCTCGGCGACCGGCGGTTCGCGGTCCCGTACGGCGTCCGGGACGGCCCGGTGGGCGGGGACGGAGTGCACACTGCGCGGGGAGCCGTGCACGCTCCGGTCGTGACGGGCGAGGCTGGACTCGATGACCGCCTCCCTGTGTTCGAGGAGTGCGTCGTGGGTGGCGGCGAGCAGTGCGCGGTGGAAGGGGAGGCCGGCGTCGGGGCGCCGTACGTCGGCGGGTTCGGTGATGGCGCGGGCCTCCCCGAGGGTGCGCGGCAGCTGCCGGTCGGCCTCGGCGGTGCCGCCCTCGAACTTCCGGCGCGGCACGTCGGCGTCGAGGAGGTTCCGGTCGGCGTGGGCCCGTACGGACGTGTCTCGCATCCGGTGGGCGTCGACTTTGTCCTTGGCCGCGGGCACGTTCAGGGACTCGTTCAGGGACTCGTTCAGGGCGGTGAGGCCGATGTCGAGTCCGCTCTGGGGCACCACGAGGTCGGGTGCGGCCCCTGCGGGGAGCTCACCGCCCACGATGCGGCGCGCCAGTGCCTCCACGCTCTGGCCGTGGACGCCTCGGCGGGCGTAGGGCGTCATGTCGTAGAGCCTTTCCTGGTTCACGGGTGGTCAGCGGCGGTCTCGTCCTCAGGGGTGCCGAAACGGCCGGGGCGGTCCGAGGACGGCGGCCGGGCCGCTTACGCCCCCGCCGACAACCGTCGCTGGGGGGCGGGTCCGAGCGGGCCGGTGCGGGCGCAGGGTCTTTCGTTCGGATCAGGCCGGGCTCGCGGGGCCCGGCACGCACTCCCCCACTGCCTCAACCGCGTGGGCGGACCCCCGGCGGGGTTGTCGTCGGTCGCCGACTCGCCCACGCTCGCACGAGCTCGCGCGGGGGCACCGCCATCGCACCGGCTCCCTCCTCCGCCGTGCAGCCGCACGCACCGGACCCCGCTCCCTGATCCGGCCCGATCGACGAGACACCCCCTAGCCGCGGGTCAGCACGACGAGCCGGGCGTCGTGGTCGGCGGTCCAGGCGAACGGCAGACCGTAGTGCAGCAGGTGAGCGCCGCTGTAGCGGGTGCCGGTGTCCTCGTCCCGGTAGGCGGCGGCCGGGTCGAGTCCGCGCAGCCGGAGCCGGGCGGGGCGGCCGGGCACGAGTGGTGCGCCGTCGAGGACGCCGGTGCTGAACGCGGCGACGACGGTGCGCGGGCCGTGGGCCTCGGTGTACTGGACCCCGCAGGTCGGGTCATCGGGGGTGCCGAGCAGGCGGACCTCACCGTGGTGGACGACGTCCCTGATCTCCTTGTAGCGGGCGATCCAGCGGGCGGCCTCGGCACGCTGTGCCGGGTTCCAGGACCGCAGGTCGGCGCCGATGCCGAGGACGCCGCACATCGCCAGCACGAACCGGAAGGCGAGGGAGCGGGGCCGGGGGTCGAACACACCGGGAGAGTCGGTGACCCAGGAACTCATCACGTGCGGTGCATGCGCGTGCAGGAAGCCGTGCTGGATGGCGAGCCGGTCCAGGGGCGCGGTGTTGTCGCTGGGCCAGACCACGTCGGTGCGGGCCAGCGTGGCGTGTTCGACGCGTCCGCCACCGCCGGCGCAGCCCTCGACGGTGACGTGCGGGTGGGTGGTGCGCAGGTGGTCGAGGACGCGGAGGTATCCGGCGACGTGTCCGGCGTCCAGGTCGAGCCGGTCGGCGGGGCCGGCGCCGGGCCGTCCGCGCTCGGTGGGCGGCCGGTTCATGTCCCACTTGAGGTACTCGATCGGGTGCTCGGTGAGCAGTCGGTCGAAGGTGCCGATCACGAAGTCCTGCACATCGGTACGGCCGAGGTCGAGCAGCAGCTGGTTGCGGACCAGGCGGCCGGGTCGGTGTTCGACGCGGTAGACCCAGTCGGGATGTTCGGCGTGCAGGCGGCTGTTCGGGCTGACGGCCTCCGGTTCGACCCACAGTCCGAAGCCGAGGCCGAGGGCGCGCACGTCGTCCACGAACCGGCCGAAGCCCCGCGGGAACTCCGCCGGATCGGGGTACCAGTCGCCGAGGCCGCCGGTGTCGTCGGTACGGCCGGTGAACCAGCCGTCGTCCACGACGAACAGTTCGGCGCCGATCTCGGCGGCCACCTTGGCGAGTTCCAGCTGGCCGGCCGCGTCGACGTCGAAGCCGGTGGCCTCCCAGGAGTTGTAGAGGACCTTGCGGGTGCGGTGCAGGCGGTCGCCGCCGAGGTGTCGCTCGTAGCGGTGCCAGACACGGGCGAGGCCGTCCGTCCCCTCGGGGCTGAACGCGCAGGCCAGGCGCGGTGTGGTGAGGGTCTGGCCGGGCTGGAGGACCACGGCGCCCTCGTGCGGGACGCGGCCGGCGCGGACGCGGACGGCGCCGCCGGGTTCGGCCTCGGCGGTGATGTGCCAGTTGCCGGACCACTCGAGGGCGATGCCGTAGGTCGGGGCGGTGCCGTCGTCGGGCAGGGCCGCGTCCTGGACGGCGAGCCACGGGGCGTAGGCGTGGCCGGGGACTCCCTGGGTGCTGCCCATGGTGAACGTGCCGCGCGCCAGGTGGAGTTGGGTACGCGTGAACTCCTGCGACCACTGCCCGGTGAGGTAGGTGAGGCGGGCGCCGTCGGCGACGGGGACGGTGACCGCGCCCGAGTCGAGGCGTTCCAGGCGGAGTTCACCGTCGCCGGTGCAGGTCAGCTCGGTCCAGCGCAGGACGACGTCGGTGCCGGGCACGGTGGCGTAGCACAGGAGGGTGCGCAGTCCGGCGACCTCGTCGGTGAACGCCAGGCGCAGGCCGTCCGCGTCCTGTTCGGCCCCGGTGAACTCCCACCATACGCCGCGCTGGTCCCCGGAGTGCCCGACGACGAGGTCGGCGCCGGTGAAGGGGCGCAGGCCCTGCGGCAGGTACTCGGCGGGGGCGGCGTCGGCCGGGGTGATGAAGTGGGTGCGCCGGGACCAGTCGAGGGCGGAGGGGCCGTCCTCCGCGCCCAGGGGTCCCCAGGCGTCGAGTTCCGCCCAGGGGCCGTCCGGGGAGAGCCGCACCGTGTAGCTGGTGTGCTCCGTGCGCAGGGTCCAGCGTTCGTAGGAGGTCACTTCACCGCTCCGAGGTTGAGGCCGGCCACGAAGTGGCGCTGGAACCGCAGGAACACGGCCACCGTGGGGGCGGCGGCGATGACGGAGCCGGCCGCGATCACGTTCCACATGGAGACGTACTGTCCTTGAAGGCCGATCAGAGCGGCCGTGATGGGCATCTTCGTGTCGCTGCGCAGGACGGTGATGGCCCAGAGCAGGTCGTTGAAGATCCAGGTGAAGGCGAGCGCGCCGAGGGCGGCGAGCGCGGGGCGGGTGAGCGGGAGGATGATCCGCCAGAAGATCTGCCAGGGGCCGGCGCCGTCGACGACGGCGGCCTGCTGGATCTCGTTGGGGATGGCCCGCATGAAGCCGTGCAGGACGAAGACGTAGAAGCCGACTCCGAAGCCGATCTGCACGCCGATGAGGGCCGGCAGGGTGTCGTAGATGCCCATGATCTCGCTGAGCTTGGACACCGGGATCAGCAGGATCTGCGGGGGCAGCAGGTTGCCGCCGAGCATGAGCAGCAGCAGGGTGCGGCGCAATGGCAGCTCGTAGCGGCTGAGGGCGAACGCGGCCATGGCGGCGAGCGCGAGGGTGATCAGCACGCAGGGGACGGTGACGACGAGGCTGTTGATCAGGGCGCGCTGCTGGCCGCCGTCGACCCAGGCCTGGCGGAAGTTGCCGAGGGTGAAGGAGTGCGGGAGGCTGCCGAGCCCGTTGGCGGCGATGTCGTCGAACGAGCGCAGGCTGGTGACGAGGACCAGGACGATGGGCAGCAGCCAGAGCGTGGCCAGCAGTCCGGCGCCGAGGTGGAATCCGGCGGTCGCGGCCCGCCTGCGCTTCAGGGCGGTCGAGTCGGCGGACATCAGTCGGCCTCCCGGAACGCGCGGACGAGGTAGGAGCAGATGACGCCGAAGGCCAGCAAGAAGATGACGACGGCGAGCGCGGAGCCGTAGCCGAGCCGCAGGGACTGGAAGGCTGTGGAGTACATGTAGGTGCTCAGCAGTTCGGACGAGTGGTAGGGGCCGCCTCGGGTGAGCGACCAGACGACGTCGAAGGAGCGCAGCGAGTCGATGATGATGACGGACAGCACGACGGCGTTGACGCTGCGGAGCTGCGGAAGCGTCACGTGCCGGAAGCGCTGCCATCGTCCGGCGCCGTCCACCTTGGCCGCCTCGTACAGCGAGGGGTCGATGCCCTTGAGGCCGGCCAGGTAGAGCACCATGACGTAGCCGATCTGGCGCCACAGGGCGGGCACGATCACCGCGTACAGGGCGGTGTCCTGGTCGGCGAGCCATGCGTGGCGGAGACTTCCGAGGCCGACGCCCTGGAGGATCTGGTTGAGCACGCCGTCGGGCTGGTAGATGGCCTGCCAGACGAGGGCGGTCGCCACCAGGGAGAAGACGACGGGCAGGAAGAGGGCGGCGCGGTAGAAGCCGACGCCGCGGCGTTCCTGCTGGAGCAGCAGGGCGGCGGCCAGGCCGAGGATCGCCGACAGTCCGCCGAACAGCACCAGCCACAGGACGGTGTCGATCGCGGCGGTCCGGAAGACCTCGTCGTGCACCATCTCCTGGAAGTTGCCGAGACCGACGAACCGGGGCGGGGAGACGCCGTCCCAGGAGGTGAGGGCGAGGTAGAAGCCCTGGAGGGCGGGCCAGAAGACCCACAGTGCCTCGGCGAGCAGGGGTATGAGGACGAACGCGAGGACGAGCGGCGGGGTGCGGCGGACGGGTCCCCGGCCGCGCCCGACGCTGGGCGGTGTGACGGCCGGGGTCTTACGCGCGGTGGTGAGCACTGCCACCTCAGGCACTCCAGATCTTCTGTGCGTCGCGCTGCCAGGTGGTGAGGATGGAGCCGATGTCCTTGGGCTTGGCGATGAACTTGGTGAGCGCGGTGTCGGCCGTGGGCTGGAGGGCGTCACTGGAGTCGCGGTTGAAGAACTGCGTGATCTCGGCGGCGGACTCGATGTGCGCGCGGCCCTTCTTCACCAGGGGCGTGCCGGCGTCCTTGGCGTCGGGGTGGCAGGGCAGAACGGTGCCGGAGGAGCCCTTGATGTAGATCTCCTGGGCCTCGGCGGTGGCGAGGTACTTCATCAGGTCGCCGACCTGCTGGGCGCGTCCGCTGCGGGCGCTGGCGAAGTAGCCGTCGGTGGGGGCCTCTTCGGCGAGCGGCACCTTGGGGTCGATGACCGGGAAGCGGAAGAAGTCGATGTCGTCCAGGGCGTCCTTGGGCGCCGCGTCGGCGAAGAAGGTGCCGATGAGCATCATGCCGGAGCGGCCGTTGAGCAGCGCGGTGGTGGCGTCCTGGAAGGCGACGGCGGTGCCGTTGGGGTCGAAGTAGGGCAGGACCTCGGCCCAGCGGTCGAAGACCTTGCGCACCTCGCGGTCGTCGAAGCGGTGCTTGCCGGCGAGCAGCTTGCGGTGGTATTCGGCGCCGTTGATGCGGATGTTCAGGTAGTCGAACCAGGCGGAGGCGACCCAGGGGGTGTTGCCGCCGGCGCCGAGGCCGATGGGGGCGACACCCTTCGACTTGAGCTTGTCGCACAGGTCGAGGAACTCGTCCCAGGTCTTGGGCTCCTCGACGCCCCACTTGGCGAAGTTGGACTTCCGGTAGAACATGCCCCACCAGTAGTAGGTGGAGGGCACGAACACCTTCTTGCCGGAGCTGGAGGTGCACAGCGAGTTCAGCGCCTTGGAGTAGCGCTTGAGGTCGGGCGAGGACGCCCAGACGTCGTCGAGGTCGAGCAGCAGGTTCTTCTTGGCGTAGGCGTCGGCGACCGAGCCGGGATACCACGTGTAGACGTCGGGCGGGTTGGCGGACGTGAGGTACGTCGGAAGCTGGGTGCGGAAGGTCTCGGCGGCGACGGTGTTGAGGCTGACGCGCTCGGACCCCTTCTTGGCGTAGGCGGCGGTCAGGTCCTCCATCGCGGCCTTGGCCTGCGGCGCCGAGAGGTTCGACTGGAGGGTCACCGGTCCCTTGGCGGGGGACTTGGCGTCGGAGGAGGAGGTGACACAGCCGCTGAGCAGAGCCGCCGTCCCGGTGGCACCGAGTCCGGCGAGGAAACGCCGGCGGCTCGTCTGAAGGTTCGTCATGAAGGGCTCCCTGTGGATTCGCGCGGCGGGGCCGTGCGGCCGGGGGCCGGGCGCGGCCCCGTCGCGGCGGATCAAGGTTCGCGTGACACTCACGCCACGTCAAGATTAATTACTAATTTATTTGAACTGGGTGTGATGGACCATGCCGTCGACCCCGCGGTAGACCACGTCGACGGTGCCGTCCGGGCCCGCGACGGCGCCGAGGGAGCCGTCGAACGCGGCGCTCGGGAACTCCTCGCGCTTGCTCCAGCCCTGCCAGGCACCGGCGTCGTACCGCTGCTGCCAGAGCGTGTAGTCGCCGGCGCGGGCGTAGAGCAGCACGCTGCCGCCGGAGACGACGAGGGTCGGGCTGCCGCTGACCGTGCCGCCGACCGAGGTCCAGTCGGACCACGTGCCGCCCGCCGAGCGGGTCCGGGTCCAGACGTCGTCGGCGGCGGAGCGCACGGCGACGTGGACGCGGCCCTCGGAGTCGACGGCCGCCGACGGCCTGCCGTACGCCGGGCGGCTGCCGGGCGTGCCGAGCGAGGTCCAGCCGGTGTTCGCGCCGCGCTGGACGACCTGGCCGTCCGCGCCGGTGGCGAACAGCGTCCAGTGGACGGGATCGGTGAAGGCGACGCTCGGGGCGTCGGCCACCGTGCCGCCCAGGCTCTGCCAGCCGCTCCAGTGACCGCCGGTGTAGGCGCGCCGGTAGACCCGGGAGTCGGCGCCGCGCACGAAGACGTCGATGCGGCCGCCGGCCGAGGCGTACGCGGCGGGCTGGCCGAGGATGCCGCCGCGGACCGGGCCGCCGAGGTCGCGGACGCGGTTGCCCTCGTCCTCGGAGGTCCGCTGGAGCAGGGTGCCGCGCGGGCCGCGCACGAAGGTGCTCAGCGCCGAGCCGGTGCGGACGGCGGCCGGGCTCGCGGTGGCGGGCAGGCCGAGCTTCCGGCCGGGCAGCGCGTCCTCGCCGGTGAGCCGGAGGAAGGCGGTGCCGTGCGCGGGGACGGTGACGGTGTACGACCCGGTGTGCGTACCCCGGTCGGCGCGGGCCCGCAGGTCGCGGACCTTCACCCGGCCGCCGAGGGCGGCGTCGGAGAACCTCACGGTGCGCTCGGCCGCCTGGTCGGAGCGGTTGAGCAGGACGACCGCGCGGCGGCCGTGCCCGGAGAGCACCTTGCTGTAGACGTCGCCGGTCGCGTCGGTGGCCACGCGAACGCCCTGGACGCCGAGGCGGTCCTGGTCGACGCCGATGATCTCCGGGTTGCGCAGGGTGGCGAGCATCGACGACGACAGCGTGCGCGGGTCGGAGCCGAGGATCAGCGGGGAGCCCATCTCCGCCCACATGACGAACTGGGTGGTCGACTCCTCCTCGGTCAGTTCCAGGTTCCCGTCGGGCATGCGGCGCGTCGGGATCAGGTAGTCGGGGTCGTTGTAGTGGCCGGGGCCCTGGGCCTCGGGGTGCCAGGCGTTGGCGTCCATGTTGCGCAGGACGTTGGGCCACTGGCCGGGGCTCGGGGTGCCCCAGGCGATGTCGGTGCCGGTGCGCCAGGAGTCCGCGATCGTCGGCGCGTAGGCGTAGGTGTTGTGCGCGTCCTGCTCCGGGGTGTGGGGCAGGCCCCAGTCGTCGGTGAGCGGGTTGCACAGGTTCAGGAGCATCGTGCGGCCCGACTTGGCGACCGCGTCGCTGAACTCCTTGAACGCCGTGCCCGGATCGAGCTTCTCGGAGATGCCGCACAGGAAGTCGACCTTGACGGCGTCGATCTTCCATCCGGCGAACTGCCGGGCGTCCTGCTCGTAGTGGCCCCGGCTGCCGAGACCGCAGCTCTTGCCGCCGTCGTAGGTGCCGGCGTCGGTGTAGATACCGGCCCGCAGGCCGCGCTCGTGCAGGTAGTCGACGAGCGCCGGGATGCCGGACGGGAAGCGCTGGGGACTGGCGACCAGCCGCCCCTGTGCGTCGCGGGGATTGTCGGCCTGCCAGCCCCCGTCCAGCCACACGATGTCGTAGCCGCTCTCGCGCAGACCGCTGCTGACCAGCTTGTCCGCGACCGAGCGCACCTCCTTCTCGGTGGGCGCGCCGAGGCCGTAGTAGGTGTTCCAGCCCATGTAGGGCGTGGGCGCGAGACCACTGTCGTAGTAGTCGGGCGCGCCCTGGTCCGCTGCCGGAGCCGCGTGGGCGGAGGGCGTCGCGGTGGCGGCCAGGGCCACCGCGGTGGCCGCGGCGAGCGCGGTCCGGGCGAACCGGACGCGTCTGTGATCGTGTTCGGGCGGGCGTGAAGTCACGTGCCTCTCCCAGAGGTTGGGACGTGGGATGCGTGACGCGGGCCACACCGGAGCAGGGGCCTACGGCGTCACGGCGAAGACTGTGACGCCCGACCGAAACCCTGTCAATATTTATTCCTAATTTACGAGAAACAAAGCCGGAGCCGCCCGGACATCTTGACAGTCCGATGCCGCGGCGGCAGTGTTCGGCAACGTTGTCAGCGATTCTGGCAACGTTGTCATCCATCTGGTCCACCGGCCCCTCGTTCCCTGGTCTTCCCTGATCGGAGCCTTGTTCATGTCGGATCAGCCCTCCACGCCGTCCCGTCGTACCGTACTGGCGGCGGGGTCCACCCTGCTGGCCGGGTTCGGGCTCGGCATGGGCCCGCTCGCTTCCGCCGCGGCGGCCGGAACCGGACGCCTCGGCGCCGGCACTGCCCCGTCCGAACTCGCCGCGTACCGACCGGTTTTCGTGTCCTCCACCGACTACGCCCCGACGGCCGCCGAGTTCGCCGTGGACGGTCTCGCGGTGCGCGGCGTGAGGGGCAGCGGCTGGCGCGCGGCGGCGGGCGACCCGCAGTGGATCAAGGTGGACCTCCAGGCGCTGTGCGAAGTCTCGTCTCTGCGGCTGGTGTTCGAGGCGACCTCCGACGACCCGCCCTTCAAGGACTCCCCGACCGGCAGCCCGCGTGACAACACCACCGGACAGGAGATCCTGTCCAGTTGCGCGGTGGCCTTCGTCATCGAGACCTCGCGCGACGGGAGGTCCTGGACGGCGGTGTACCGCACGGACTCCGGCAAGGGCGGCGAGATGGAGATCACCCTGCCGAAGGCGGTCGGCGCACGCTGGGTGCGGATGACGGTCACCGAACGCTCCAACTCCAACCCGCTCGGCCTCAACGGCCTCCAGGTGTACGGCACCTGCCCGACCCGGCGCCCCGAGGTCACCGGCTGGACCGACTGGGGCGTGCGCGAGCGGCGTCCCGGGCCGCTGAAGCAGGCCGCCGACGGCACCGTCCCGCTGGAGTCCGGCTGGGACCTGACGATGGACGACCGGGCCGGCGCCGACGGTGCCGTGCTGTCCCGGACCGGGCACGACACGAGCCGCTGGCTCCCGGCGACCGTCCCCGGCACGGTGCTGACCTCGCTGGTGGACCAGGGTCGTCTGCCCGACCCGGTGGCCGGGTTCAACAATCTGCGCGTGCCCGAGGCGCTGTCCCGGCACTCCTGGTGGTACCGGCGCGAGTTCGCCCTGCCCAGGGGTCTGCGGACCGGCGCGGGCCGGCACGTCTGGCTGGAGTTCGACGGCGTCAACCACAAGGCCGAGGTCTGGTTCAACGGCACCGAGGTCGGTGCCTTCACCAACCCGTTCTCGCGTGCCTCCTACGACGTCACCGAGCTGCTGGCGCCCGGCGACCAGGCGCTCGCGGTGAGAATCACCCCGATGCCGTTCCCTGGCAGCCCCGCCGACAAGGGCCCGGCCGGCCTCGCGTTCGTGGACGCGGGCGCCAACATGATGAACCGCAACTCCCCCACGTACCTGGCCTCCTCCGGCTGGGACTGGATGCCCGCGGTGCGCGACCGCGCGGCCGGCATCTGGAACCACGTGCGGCTGCGCTCCACCGGCGCCGCCGTGATCGGCGACCCGCGCGTGGACACGGTGCTGCCGGGCCTGCCCGACACCCGCACCGCCGAGCTGACCGTCGTAGTCCCGGTGCGCAACGCCGACTCCCAGGACAGGCGGGTCACCGTCACCGCGGCGTTCGGCGCCGTCGAGGTCACCCGGACCGTGACGGTGTCCGGCGGCAGGAGCACCGACGTCACCTTCGCCCCCGCCGACTTCCCGCAGCTGCGCCTGCGCGACCCGCAGCTGTGGTGGCCCAACGGCTACGGCGAACCGACCCTGCACGACCTCACGCTGACCGCCTCCGTGGACGGCCGGGAGAGCGATCGGCGCACCACCCGCTTCGGCATACGCCAGTTCGGCTACGAGTACGGCGCCGTCCCGATGACCTTCCGGTGGAGCAGCGACATCTTCACCCAGACCGTGGACTTCGCCCGGCGGAAGGCGCGCTACGTCCGCCTCCTGTGCCACACCCGCGCCACCCAGTGGGGGTGCTCCATCTGGAGCCTGGCGGTCCTGGACAGCTCCACTCCCGGGAACGACCTGGCCCTCGGCAAGAGGGCGACCGCGTCCTCCGTCGACGACCCCTCGCACGGAGCGGCCAACGTCACCGACGGCGACGGCGACACCCGCTGGTCGTCCTCCTTCGACGACGAGCAGTGGGTCCAGGTCGACCTCGGCTCCTCGGTCTCCTTCGACCGGATCGCGGTCGACTGGGAGCAGGCGTACGCGAAGACGTACACCGTGCAGGTCTCCGACGACGGCGCCGACTGGACCGACGTGAAGGACGTGGACAACGCCGCCGCGCCGCTGCCGTTCCACACCTCGGGCTCGGCGAGCATGCAGAACGTCGAGTTCGACGCGGTCACCGCGCGGTACATGCGGGTGCTCTGCCGGACCCGGGCCACCGGCTGGGGCTTCTCCATGTGGGACCTGGCCGTCGTGGACAGCGCCAGACCGGGCATCAACCTGGCGTCGCGCGCACCCGCCACCGCCTCCTCCGAGGGCGAGGGCACGGTCGCCGGCAACGCGGTCGACGGCGACGTCAACACCCGCTGGACCTCGGTCTACGAGGACGACGGCTGGATCCGGTTCGACCTGGGTGCCCCGGAGCGGTTCGACCGGGTGGCGATCACCTGGGAGCAGGCGTACGCGCGGACGTACACCATCCAGGTCTCCGACGACGGCACCGACTGGAAGGACGTCACATCGGTCGACAACTCCATCGCGCCGCTGAAGATCAGCGTCAACGGCGTGCGGGTGTTCTGCCGGGGCGGCAACTGGGGCTGGGACGAGCTGCTGCGCCGGATGCCGGCCGAACGGATGGACACGGCGGTGCGGATGCACCGCGACATGAACTTCACGATGGTCCGCAACTGGGTCGGCAGCAGCAACCGTGAGGAGTTCTACGCCAGCTGCGACGAGCACGGCATCCTGGTGTGGAACGACTTCCCGAACGCGTGGGGCATGGACCCGCCGGACCACGACGCGTTCAACAGCACGGCGCGCGACGTCGTGCTCCGCTACCGCATCCACCCGAGCGTCGTGGTGTGGTGCGGGGCCAACGAGGGCAATCCGCCGGCCGCGATCGACGACGGCATGCGCGACGCGGTCCGCTCCGGGGCGCCCGGCGTGCTCTACCAGAACAACTCGGCCGACGGCATCGTCACCGGCGGCGGCCCCTACGGCTGGGTGGAGCCCGAGAAGTACTTCTCCGCCTCGACCTACGGCAGCAAGAACTACGGCTTCCACACCGAGATCGGCATGCCCGTGGTCTCCACGGCGGAGACCGTGCGCCGCCTGGTCGGTGACGAGCCCGAGTGGCCCATCGGCGGCGCCTGGTACTACCACGACTGGAGCACCAGGGGGAACCAGGCCCCGCAGAACTACCGCGCGGCCATCGAGTCCCGGCTGGGTCCCGCGAAGGACCTGGACGACTTCTGCCGCAAGGCGCAGTTCCTGAACTACGAGAACCACCGAGCCATGTTCGAGGCGTGGAACGCCAGGCTCTGGGACGACGCGAGTGCCCTGCTGCTGTGGATGTCCCACCCCGCCTGGTACAGCACGGTCTGGCAGACGTACGACTACGACTTCGACGTCAACGGCGCCTACTACGGCTCCCGCAAGGCCTGCGAGCCCGTGCACGTGCAGGCGAGCCCGGTCGACGGACAGGTCATCGCCGTCAACCACACCCCGCGCGCCCTTCACAGGGCCACGGTGACCGCGCGCTGGTACGACCTGGACGGCCGCCAGGTGGCCGGCGAGCAGAAGGCGACCGTGGACGTGGCCGCGTCCGCGACGGCGAAGGCGTTCACCGCCGATCCCAAGGGCTCCTCCCTGCCCGACCTGTACCTGTTGCGCCTGCGGCTCACGGACGAGCACGGGAGGACACTCGCCGAGAACACGTACTGGCGGTACCGGACACCGGAGGCCATGCAGGCGCTGAACAGGGCGCGGCGAACCAGGGTGTCGGTGGACGTCATGGGCTCGCGGGGCGGGTCCGGTGGCCGCCAAGAGCTGACGGCCAAGGTGGCCAACCGGGGTTCGTCGGTGGCGGCGATGGTGCGCCTGTCCTTGGTGGACACGAGTTCCGGACAGCGGGTCCTGCCCGCCGAGTACGCCGACAACTACCTGTGGCTGCTGCCCGGCGAGTCCCGGACGGTCACGGTGTCCTGGCCCGGCCGCACGCACGCGGCGCGGCCGGGGCTGAAGGCCGAGGGCTACAACGTGCCCGAGGTGGTGGGCCGGCCGTAGCCGGGATCGTCGCAGCTGCACGCTCCTCCGGGGCGCCGTGATGCGCTGCCCATGACGGCCGGTCCGGACCATGGCCGGCGGTGGGCCCGGGCACCGCCGAGCGTCTGGGGCCGACGCGTGGCGGGACCGCACCTGCTCACCCGCCGGCCCCTGCTCGCCAGCCCCTGCTCGCCCCGTCCGGCCCTCCCGGCCCACTCCAGGCAACTCACTTGGTTTTTCCAAGTGGTGTGGTTAGGCTGCCGCTGCACGATCACAGGGCAGGTCGGCGGACACCCACTCCCCGCGGGCCCTGACCTGCCCTCCGGGCACTCTGCCACCGCAACGGCACATCGGGAGACGTCGACGCATGAACACGCCGCCATCGTCGCTTGCGGCCCAGTGCACTGACGGTTCATCCGTCCGGATCGGCGCTCTCGCGCCCCTGACTCGCCCCGGCTGGGTCGAGGCAGGCCAACACCTCATCGCGGGGATGGAGTTGGCCGTACGCGATGTCAATGAGGCGGGAGGGCTGGGCGGCAGGCCGCTGGAGCTGGTGGTCCGGGACACCGCAGCCGATCCCCAAAGGGCCGCGGCGGCCGTGGACGAACTGGCGCATTTCGGCGTGGCCGCCCTGGCCGGGGAGTATCACAGCGTCGTCGCTCGCACGGCCGCGGCCAGGGCCGACGCGCTCAGGCTGCCGTACCTGTGCTCGTCGGCGGTTCTCGACGCGCTCACCGAAGAGCCGACGGACGCGGTCGCGCGCCTGTGCCCGGCGCAGTCCCACGGCTGGCGGATCTACGCGGACTTCCTGCGCGGTGCCGGCCACAGCCGCATCGCCGTGGCCACCCAGCCGAGTGTCTACTGGACTTCAGGCACCCGCCTGCTGCGGGACTGCCTCGCGCCGCACGGCGGCACCGTCATCGAACTGGACATGAGCGAGCTCACCCCCACGGCGGTCTGCGACGCACTCGCCGACCACGGCGCGACAGCCCTCCTTCTTCTCGTCGGCCACCCCGAGCCGGCCGTACCCGTCGTCCAGTCCGTCCGCCGCGACCGGCGTCTCGCCGGCATCCTGATCGGCGCTCCGGCCGGGCAACCGGAGTTCGCCGAATGGGAGACGCTGCTGGGCGAGCTCGGCACTGGGATCCCCTTCCTGCGCTACCTGCCCCGACACCTCACTCCCCTCGGTGTCCGAGTCGAGAAGGCCCTCCGCGCGCGGCTCGTCCATGCCCCCTCCTTCGTCGCCTTCGAGGGCTACGACACGATCGCCGTCCTCACCGACGTACTGCGCACCTACGGGACCGACCGGGCCCGCATCGCCGAAGCCTGGCCGCGCGTCGCCGTCGACGGCACCCGCGGGCGGATCGAGTTCTCCCGCGCACCGGCCATCAGCGTGTGGCAATGGACCTGGCCGCCCGTCCAAGTCGTCGACCGAGATCCGGCGAATCCCGGCCGCTTCCGCATCCTCCACGCCGGCTGACAGGTCCGATCGTCCTCGCTCGTCGCTCACACAGGCCCACCACCGCGTCTCGCCCGGGTGGGGGCCCGCATGGGGCCTGTGAGTGTGAGGCCACCCATAGGAGCCAGATCACATCCTACCGAGGATCGTAGAAGGCAGACCGGATTCTATGTGGCCACAAGGTCTGATAGCGGCACATTCTGGACATCTCTCCGATGTCGGGTAGTACGTCACACCTTTGCACCCCACCCCGACCCTGGCTAAACATGGTCGTCGTTGCACGGCAACCGGGCAGGACGGAACCCCACCGACCGCCCCCGGCCGGTAGCAGCACCGGGGCCCCGCCCCCGTGCCACCGCCACGACAGTGGCCGGCACCCTGACGACGACCCCCCACCGGAGAGTTCCTTGCGCATGACGATCACCCGCACCAACCGCCTCGCCCGCCTCGCCCTGACCGGCATCGCCACCACGGGCGCCGCAACCGCCGCCCTGACCCTGATGCCCTCCACCGCACAGGCCGCCGAAGCCACGCAGGTGACCGCCACCACGGCCTCCGCCCACGACAGCCACACCACCCAGACCGGCAAGACCGGCAAGACCGGCTACGCCAACAACCTCGACGGCTGGATCAAGCAGTCC
>NZ_JBEXZD010000076.1:0-41246 GCF_040628575.1 Streptomyces sp. NPDC006393 | reverse complement strand
GTACGGAGCTGCCGGAGGTGGCCGACCCCTCGCAGATCGCGCCGAGTGACGCGCGGGCGCTGTCGCGGCTGTTCTTCGACCGGCTGGCGACCCTGGAAGAGGGCACGCACGAGCATCAGTACGCCCGTAACACGCTGATCGAGATGAACATGTCCCTGGTGCGCTACGCCGCCGGCCGCTTCCGAAGCCGGGGCCCCCAGGAGATGGAGGACATCGTCCAGGTCGGCATGATCGGGCTGATCAAGGCGATCGACCGGTTCGAGCTCGCCCGCGAGGTGGAGTTCACGTCCTTCGCCGTGCCCTACATCGTCGGCGAGATCAAACGCTTCTTCCGGGACACCTCCTGGGCCGTGCACGTGCCGCGTCGGCTTCAGGAGGCGCGGGTGGAGCTCGCCCGGGCCACGGAGGAGCTCGGCAGCCGGCTGGGACGCAAGCCCACCACGCAGGAGCTGGCCGGGCTGATGAACCTGCCGGAGCATGAGGTCGTCGACGCCATGGTGGCCTCCAACGGCTACACCTCCGCCTCCCTGGACGCGGCCGTCGGCGGCAGCGAGGAAGGTGAGAGCGTCCTGGCCGACTTCATCGGCGCCGAGGACATGACCATGGAGCTCGTGGAGGACGTGCACAGCCTGGCCCCGCTCCTGGCGGACCTCGACGAGCGGGACCGGCAGATCATCCACATGCGGTTCGTCGAGGAGCTCACCCAGGCACAGATCGGGGAGCGGCTGGGCATCTCCCAGATGCACGTGTCCCGTCTGCTCAACCGTCTGCTCGCCCGGCTGCGGCAGGGACTGCTCGCCACGGGCTGAGCCGACACCGGGTCCAGGGGCCGGACGCCGCCGTCCTGGGGAGGTGGGCGGCGTCCGGCCCCGTTTCGCGTGCCCGCCGAGGCGGGGGCGGGGGCGAGGTTCGTACGTACGGTGGCTCAGCGGCCTGCCCGGGTGCCCGTGCGGCTCAGCGGCCGGCCCGGGTGCCCGTGCGGCCGTCGCCGACCAGGGTCTGCTGGGCGTGCGGGACCACACGCGTCAGCCGGACCACACCCCACGCGATGAGCCCGGCCCCCACGAGTTCCGGCAGCAGCCACACGCCCGTACGGACGTGCTCGCCGAACAGCATGACGCCCAGCAGCAGGCTCACCGTCGCGTCGCCGATGGTCAGCGCCGGCTGGGAGGCCGCCAGCGATCCGGCCTGGAGGGCGTTCTCCAGCAGCAGCAGCGAGCTGACGCCCACGATGGCGAATCCGTAGGTCTGCCAGGTGGCGAGGAAGGCATCGAGGCCCTCGGCGTCGAGCACGCCGCTCGCGGACTTCAGCATGGCGGCGGTCAGGGCGTTGCCGATGGCCGCGGCGGCGGCCAGGACGGCGGCCCGGAACAGCGGAGGACGCCCCGGGCGGGCCAGGACGACCGCCCCCGCCATCGCCCCCAGGCACAGGATGAGCGCGGGGACCCAGCGCACCATGGACGCCTGGTCCTTGGACCCGGAGGGCGAGGCCGCGACCAGGACCAGCACCAGACCGCAGACGACGCCGGCCACGGCCCACCATCCGGCGCCGGGCAGCCGGCGGCGCATCAGGACGCCGGCGGCCAGCAGGGCGAACGGCAGTTCCATGATGAACAGCGGCTGCACCAGCGCCATCGGCCCGTTGACCAGCGCGAGCGCCTGGAACATGGCCGAGGCGAGCACTCCGCAGATGCCGGCCAGCCAGACCGGCCGCCGTGCCAGGGCGAGCAGGAGCCGCAGTCCGCCGCCCTGTGCGACGGTGGAGGCGGCCTTCCGCTGGAAGGCGGTGCCCATCGCATTGCTGGCCGCCCCCAGGACGGCGAAGACCACGGCCAACCCGATCACAGCTCCACCATGCCCGACGGAACGCGTCCCGTCCTGCCGCAGGGCACCGCCACCCATCACGGCTCCTTTGTCAACCCATAATCGAGCCTTATGACCTCATAGACCGGACCCCGGTACCAACTTAGGTTTGCCTTAATTTAGGGTTGCCGTCGAGTCGCCTGTCACCGCTCGAAGGGAACCTGATCATGCCCCGCCCCCTGCGGGTAGCCATCGTCGGAGCCGGCCCCGCCGGTATCTACGCCGCCGACGCCCTGCTCAAGTCCGGCGTGGCCGCCGAGCCGGGCGTGTCCATCGACCTCTTCGAGCGGATGCCGGCGCCGTTCGGCCTGATCCGCTACGGCGTCGCCCCCGACCACCCCCGTATCAAGGGCATCGTCACGGCGCTGCACCAGGTGCTCGACAAGCCGCAGATCCGGCTCTTCGGCAACGTCGACTACCCGAACGACATCACCCTGGACGACCTGCGCGCGTTCTACGACGCCGTGATCTTCTCCACCGGCGCCACGGCCGACCGGGCCCTGCCCATACCCGGCATCGACCTGGACGGCTCCTACGGCGCCGCCGACTTCGTCTCCTGGTACGACGGCCACCCGGACGTGCCGCGCACCTGGCCGCTTCAGGCCGAGAAGGTCGCCGTGCTCGGGGTCGGCAACGTCGCCCTCGACGTCGCCCGGATCCTGGCGAAGACGGCGGACGAACTGCTGCCGACCGAGATCCCGCCGAACGTGTACGAGGGCCTGAAGGCCAACAAGGCGCTGGAGATCCACGTGTTCGGCCGGCGCGGTCCCGCGCAGGCGAAGTTCAGCCCGATGGAGCTGCGCGAGCTGGACCACTCCCCGAACATCGAGGTCATCGTCGACCCCGAGGACATCGACTACGACGAGGGCTCCATCGCCACCCGGCGCGGCAACAAGCAGGCCGACATGGTCGCCAAGACGCTGGAGAACTGGGCGATCCGCGATGCGGGCGACCGGCCGCACAAGCTGTTCCTGCACTTCTTCGAGTCCCCGGCCGAGATCCTCGGCGAGGACGGCAGGGTGGCCGGCCTGCGCACCGAGCGCACCGAGCTCGACGGCACCGGCAACGTCAAGGGCACCGGCACCTTCAAGGACTGGGACGTCACCGCCGTCTACCGTGCGGTGGGCTACCTCTCCGACCCGCTGCCCAAGCTGCCGTGGGACGACGAGACGGGCACGGTTCCCGACGAGGGCGGCCGGATCATCGGCGAGAGCGGCGAGCACGCGCAGTCGACGTACGTCACCGGCTGGATCCGCCGTGGCCCGGTGGGCCTGATCGGTCACACCAAGGGCGACGCCAACGAGACGGTCGCCAACCTGCTGGAGGACTACGCGGCGGGGCGCCTGCACACCCCCGCCTCCCCCGGCCCGGAGGCCGTCGACGCCTTCCTGGCCGAGCGGAACGTGCGCTTCACCACCTGGGAGGGCTGGTACCGCCTCGACGCCGCGGAGAAGGCGCTGGGCGAGCCGCAGGGCCGGGAACGGGTGAAGATCGTCGAGCGCGAGGACATGCTCCGGGCCAGCGGGTCGTAGCGCCGCGACGGCAGGCAAGGCGCGGCGGGGAACCGCGTGCCGCGCACGGGACCCGCGCCCCGCGCACGGGGTGTGCGCGCCCCACCCGGCCGCGCGCCCGCACTCCTGTGTCGCGGGACGGCACCGGCGACCACAATGGTCGGCGGACGGGGCCCGCCCACCATCCGCATCGGGGCGTGCCCCGTCCGCGGTGCCGGAGGAACACACCGGGCCCCGCGCGCGAACGAGCCGTACCCCGGGATCGGGGTACGGCTCGTCCGGCTGCTGCCCGTCGGGGGCTTCCTTACTTGTTCGCGCACGCGTTCCCGGCGGCGGGATTGAGCACACCGATCACGTCGACGGTGTTCCCGCACACGTTCAGGTCGAGGTCGAGTGGGACCTGGATGACGTTGCCGGAGATCAGGCCCGGGCTGTTGGAGGCGGTGCCGGTCGCGGTGGCGCCGTCGTCGGCGACGGCCGTGCCCGCGCCCGCCACCAGTGCCGCACCAGCCAGGACCGCGGCGGCCGTCATTCGGATCCTCATGAGAACTCCTGTCGCTCGAAGTAGCAGGTGCCTCCACAGTGAGGGCGTCAACCGCCGCCAGACCATCACCCCACGGCCGAACGGAGTAGACATGTCAGTCTCCCCGGGCGTCGGTTGGACCGAACGGGGAACCGGGTGTGCGGCCGTACGGGCGACGCCGCAGGCAGATCGGGCGCGCGGCGACCTCACGCCGCGGCGCTCCGGGCCGGCCGGCGCGCCCGACGCGGGCCCGGCACGCGCCCCGGTCGGCCGATCATGATCCGCTCTGGTTGATACTGGAAAGCGCACGCCGTCCCCGCACGCAGATTGGCCCATGTCGAACTCTTCCTCCTCCCGTCCCGCGGCCCCGCCCACGGTGTGGTCGGCGCGCGGCCGCCACACCGGTCCCGGCGCGGCGGACGCCGTACGGCGCCACCTGGAGAAGCTCAAGGCCGACGACGTCGTCCACAGCCATCTCGAACCCGACGATGCCGACACCGCCCGCGAACACGTCTTCGAAGCCCGCTGGCTCGCGCCCGGCGAGGTGACCGTACGCGCCCGGCTCGCCCTGTCGCCCCGCCGCGGCTCCGCGGAGGAGCAGGACTGGGTGCTGGTGGCGGAGGCGGAACGGGCCTGGGATCCGCGGTGGCCGTCCCCCGCGACCATGTTCTGGCCGCGGCGGTCCGACGCCGGCTGGGACCGGGAGGCCGTCACCGGACTGCGCCTGGGGGACGTCAACCCGCTCCCGGACGACGACAAGGAGCTCCGGCGCGTGCTGCGGCACGCGGTGCGCGACACCTGGTGCGTCCATGTCGTCGTGCACGAGGCCATGACTCCCGACGAACGGGGCCGTGCGACGCTGCTGGGGCCGCTGCCGGAGGGCCTGCGCCACCGGGTCGTGGAGCACCGTGCCGCACCGCACCGGCTCAGGGCCGTCAACTGGGTGCTGGACGACTTCGGCACCCGGGTGCCCCGCGGCGGCGCCGTCGTCCTGCCCGGCCACCCGGCGGCGCCCGGCTACGAGGCGCAGGAGTTCTCCGTGCGCAGCGTCTTCCTGGACGGCACCGAGCCGACCGAACTGCTCGACGCGATCACACGGTTCGCCGCGCTGCGCCGGCCCCTGCCGGACGGCGCCGACGACGCCCTGACCGCGCTGCGCGAGCAGTGGCACCTGAGGACGCTGGAGGAGGAGCTCGCCCACGCCCGTGAGCTGGTGGCCATGTACGCCGAGGCCCTGGAGGCGATGACGAAGTCCCGGGACCTGTACCGCGAGGCGGCCGACCGGGCCCACGAAGCCCTCGCCGTCCTCCGCGAGGCCGGAGCCGAGGGCGTTCCCCCCGCGCGGAAACCGGCCCGTGCCGCCACGGGATCTCCCTTCCGGCAACTGGCGCGCGGCCTGGAGCGGCTCAGGGGCTCGGCCCCGTCGCCGCGCCCGGGCACGGTCCCGGAGCAGGAGGACGCCGGGGATGCGGGCCCCTCACCGGGCCCCTCGGACCCGCACGGCGGAACCTGACCCCGCCGCCCTCCCCCACTGCCTCAAGGGCGTGGGGGGACCCTCAGCGGCGTTGTCGTCGGTTGCCGACTCCCCCGCGTCCGCAGACGTGCCGGCCGGGCCGGGTCAGCCGGAGGGCCGTGGAGCCGGATGCCGCTCGGCCACGTGCACCATGAGCAGCAGCGAGAGGGCGGCCAGCGAGGCCAGGGACGCGCACACCGCGGTGAGCCCGGCGCTCGCCGGGGGAGCCAGGGTGATCGCCAGCGCCCGGGACAACTCCGCCGAGGCGAACCGGCCTTCGACGTAGCCGAGGGCGGCCAGGGCTCCCGGCACCACCGCTCCCGCGACCAGCACCGCCACCCCGGGCCGCAGGGCCAGCGCGAGGGCGAGCGCCCCGCACAGCACCGAGGCCGCGAAGGTCATGCCGTAGGCGTAGACGGGCGCGCCCTCGCGGCGCAGCGGGAAGTGGGCGGCGCCGCACACCACGAGCGCCGCCGCGGCCAGCCAGCTGGGCCAGAAGGCCAGCCGGCCCTTCCACCCACCGGACCGCGGCGTGCCGCTGTCCGTCCCTTCGGCCTCGGGCGCGTCCGGGGCTCCGGAGTAACCGCCGGGTCCGATCGTCCCGGTCATCGGCTCCTCGCCGGGGAGCGCCGGCGCGTGCCCGGCGCCGTGGGGCTGCGCGGGGTCCCGGTCGCGGGCGAGCCGGCCGATGAGTTCCACGAGGTCCTCCGCGCTGCGGGCGTCGGCCGCCGCCCGGACCGCCGCCCGGCCGCAGTGGGGCAGTTGAGGTTCCCGGTGCAGCAGGGTCACCAGCCGGGTGACGTCCTCGACGGGCCGGTGTTCGACCGCGGCGCGGATGGTGTCGTCGGCGCTGTCGGCAGGAGACGGCGGCCGGGTGAGCTCGGCGACCAGCCGGGCCACGTCCTCCACCGGGCGGTCCACCGCGACCGCGCGCAGCACGGGGACGGCGGCGTCCGCGTACTGCGGCGACTCCCGGAGCAGGGTGACGAGCCGGGCGACCTCCTCCACGCTCCGGTCGCCGACGGCGGCCCCCGTCAGCCCGCTCGGCGCATCGCCGTCCGCACGCTCACCGGCGCCCTCGCCGCCGCCCGCCGTCCCGCCGGGCGGTCCGGCCCAGGGGACCTCCTCGGTGAAGGAGATGACGGACTGGTCCGACTGGGGTGGTGAAGGGCGGGTGGTCATCTGGGCTCCAGGGGAGGGGTGCGGCCGCTCCTGCAACCCCGAAGTGCGGCACGCGACTTACCCTGACCATTACTAGAGCGGGCTCCGCCCGTTCGCCACCCGGGAGAGCCACCGGGGTGAGCGAGGCGCACGGCAGGCGCGCGGTGCCCCGGCGGCCATGACTACGCTCCGTAAGGAAACCATTCACCCGTTCGATTCGTATAAGTCTCGGGAACCCGAAACGAAGTCAGCGGGCCAAGCGACGCCGCAAGGACGACCACCGCTTGATCGCGGCTGCACCGACAGGGGAGAGACGATGCAACCGTTCGCGCTCAACTACGCACGTCCGGCCGTGGAACGCGAGGCCGCCACGCCGTACGTCTACGACTCCGGACTGCAGCTGAACGTGCTCCTCGACGGCCGGATCGCCGCCTGCGACCACGCGCTGCTGAGGGAGCTGGGCACCACCACCTCCACGGCGGGCTCCAAGACGCACTTCGACGACTGAACACGGCCGGCGACGATGACCGTACTCATCCTCACCGGCGAGGAGGACGTGACGGCGGACATGGTGGTGGTGCACCTGAACGCCTCCTCGGTCCCGGTGGTCCGGCTGGATCCGGCCGATCTGACCGCGGGCGTCGCCCTCTCGGGCGAGTACGTGCACGGCTCCTTCCGCGGCCATCTGTCCGCGGGGGGACGGCTGGTGAGCGTGAGCGGCCTGAGGTCCGTCTGGGTGCGCCGGCCGGGGGTTCCGGCCGCCCGGGCGCCCGAGCCCTCGGCGTGGCTCACCGAGGAGGCGTCACAGGCGCTCTACGGCATGCTGCGTGGCAGCGGGGCGCGCTGGATGAACCATCCCGACGCGGCACGGCGGGCCCGGCACAAGCCGTGGCAGCTGCGGCTGGCACAGCGCTGCGGCCTGCCGGTGCCGGCCACGCTCATCACGACCTTTCCGCAGGTCGCCCGGGAGTTCGCCGAGCGGTTCCCGGATCTGGTGGTCAAGCCGGTCTCCGGCGCGCATCCGCAGGATCCGCCGAGGGCGGTGCCGGCCAGCCGTGTCGCACCCGACACGGACTTCGCGGCGGTGGCCTACGGCCCCACCCTGCTGCAACGGCGGATCGCCAAGCGGGCCGACATCCGGCTGACCGCGGTCGGCGAGACGCTGCTGGCCGCCCGGAAGGCGACCCCGGCGGACGCAGACCCGGACGAGGTGGACGTCCGTTTCGCCCCCTCCACCACTGAGTGGCTGCCGGTGGAGGTCCCGCCGCGCGTGGCGGCGACCGTGCGCCGCTATCTGAAGGAGGCGGAACTGGCCTACGGCGCCTTCGACTTCGCCGAGGACTCCGACGGGACCTGGTGGTTCCTGGAGTGCAACCAGTCCGGTCAGTTCGGGTTCGTCGAGGTGGAGGCCGGTCTGCCCATCGCCCGCACCGTCGCCGCGTGGCTGGCCCGCTCCGCCCCGGGGGAGCCCGGGTATGTCGACGACCGGCGCACCGTCGCTCCGTGAGACGGCGGCGGTGCGCCGCGTCGGCACGCAGTGCCATGAAGTGCCGCGGAGGTCCCGGACGTTCGTGCGAAGCGTCACACGGCCAGGGACAGGCCGTCCGCCCCGTCGGTGTCCGTGGGGGCCTGCGCCGCCCGGCCCGCGTCCAGCAGCAGCGCGTCCGCCCGGGCGATGGCGTCGTCGATGCTGGTGGCGCCCATCATGACGCACAACGTGTAAGTGACGTCCTCCAGCTCCCGAGCCGTCTCGGCCCGTTCCCTCTCCGCCTGAGCGATCTTCAGCGATGCGTACCGAGTCAGCAACGTCCTGACGACCTTCGGGTCCGGAACCAGCACGGAGCGCCCCTCTCTCGAATTTTTCCTGCGTATGCCCCAGGCACGCCGTGCCATGCATACCGACCGCCTAGCGGCACATGATTGTCCGGTTTCCGTCGATTTCCGGTGGATCAACAGCGGAGCGACGTCGGGGGCCCGTGGGCCGTCATCGGCGACGGTCCCCGGATCTGCCGCGCGCCGTGGCGCGGCGCTCCCCCGCGGTCATGCCGCCCCAGACGCCGTCGTACTCGCTGTGGCGCAGGGCGAAGGCCCGGCACTCGCGCAGCACGGGGCACCGTCGGCACACCGCGCGGGCCTGTTCCGTCTGCCGCAGCGACAGAACGCCGTCCCCGAGCGGGAAGAACAGTTCGGGGTCCTCGAAGCGGCACGCTCCGCGCTCGCGCCAGTTCATGGCCACTTCTCCGTCGCACCGCGCGCGGTGCGGGACGCCTGGAGCAGCGCGCGGCTTGCTCGCGCGCCGCGCTCGATTCCTTGGGTGATGCCCACCGGGGCCTCCGCTGAACACTCGGCCGCACATGTCCGGGCAGCTCCCGTCTGCGGCGTCTCGGCGCCGCACGACCCGGCAGAGGTATCCGCAATATAGGTGCTTTGAGGGCCTTCGGCCAAGATTGGGTCAACGGCACGCAGCAGGCGGCCAGAAGAACAAGCCGTCATGAGCCGCCCAGGACGCACGCCTTGCGGCGACGGCGGTGGTTCGGCGGGGAATCTCCGCGCCCGCTCGGGGACCCGAGCCGCCCGGGCACACGGCGAGGTGCCGGCCGGTGCCGACGGAGAAATGCCGGCGCCCGCCCGGCCGGCGAGCGCTTCGGCACCCGCTCAGTCGGCGAGGGCGTCGGCGAGCTCGCCGGAAGCCCGGGTGATCTCCCGGTCCTGTTCCGCCAGCAGCGTCCGCAGGGCTCCCCGTCGCGCCCGGACGGCCTGCCGCGCCCTGCGCTCCCACACCACGGGGTTCTCGCGGTGGTTGAGGAGTTTCGGGTAGACGGCGGCGACGGACTCCCACTGGCGGGCGTCGGCGATGTTCTTGAGCAACTGGATGATCTGCGCCCGGCAGGTCACGTGCGGCAGCTGGGCGAGTTCCCACAGGAACGGGACCGTGGCGGCGGTCGCCTGCTCCACGACGAAGCCGTACTGGCAGATGCGGGTGCGCAGGTCCTCCAGTGCGGCCCGGGCGGTGTCCGCGTCCGCGCGGGCCACGCTGCGCAGCAGTTGGGGGATGGCGCTCGCGGGGCCGGTGGAGTCCCTGATCTCGCTCCAGGGCACCTGTCCCAGTGCCGACAGGGGCGTGGTGGCGGCCACGCCGGTCGGGGTCGTCGCGCGGTCGGTGCGCTGTGTGCTCGGCTGCTCCGTCGGTGCGGTGCGCATGGCGTCGGGCCTTTCCGCGGCGGGCGTACGGGGGAAGGGTGGGTCAGTGGGGCGGGCGGGTCGGCAGCCTGGCCCAGACGGTCTTGCCCTCCGGCGGTCTCGGGGTCCAGCCCCACTCCTCCGCCAGGGCGTCGACGATGCCCAGGCCCCGGCCGTGCTCCGCCAGGCCGGGGCCGGCCGGGTGGGTGGGCACGGGGCGGCTGCCACAGGGGTCGGAGACGGTGAGCACCAGGTGAGCGCCGTCGAGGGCGAGCCCGAGCCAGACGTCCGTACACCCCTCGGGGGCGAACGGCACCGCGTGCGTCGCGGCGTTGGCCGCGAGCTCGGTGACGACCACGGCGGCATCGTCACCGCAGTGGTCGAGCGACCAGCCGGACAGTGTCCGGCGCGTGAAGGAGCGGGCCCGGGCGAAGCCCTCCCGGCCGCACTCGATGCGCAGCGCCGCGGCCGCGAGCGCCCCGGTGACCACGTCCGGCTCCCGACCGGACGGGGTGCCCGGCGGAGCCGTCCACGGCGCTGCCATGGTCGGCGCGCTGGGCGTTCCGAGCTGCGGGCTCGCGGGTGAAGGCACGGCATCTCCCTGATGCGACGTCACCGTGGGGCGCCGACCGAGGGGTTGACGCCACGGCTATTATCCACGCTGAAGGCCTCCGCGTGCAATTGCACGCGAAATTTCTCGTGAAAGTGCTCGGCGACGTGAAGGGTCCGGTGGGACGCGGCCGGCCCCGGCAGCGGGCCGGGCACTCCTCACGGCGGAACGTGAACAGCAAGGAGAATGTGGTGCCACCAGTGCGCAACGGAGTGCGGGCCAGTTCCCTGGACACCCGCTGGATCAAGAGCCGGCACAGCAACGCCGAGGGCAACTGCGTGGAGGTCGCCGCCCTCGTCGGCGGGGACATCGCGCTGCGCAACTCCCGCGACCCCGACGGCCCCGCCCTGGTCTACACCCCGGCGGAGGTGGCCGCGTTCCTGGCGGGCGCGAAGGAGGGCGAGTTCGACCACTTGCTGTGAGCCGCGCCGCCCGCGCGGCGAAGCGGAAGGGGTGTAACGACTTGCGCTGACGGATGCGCTCCGCAGCGGGGCGGTGCGATAGTGTAAACCTCAAGTCTGCCGGTCCACTGGGGAGTCAGGATGTCAGCCGAGCCGCATCGCCTCTCCCGCCTCGAACCGTATCTGGACCGGTCAGAGCCGGCCCCGACGCTTTTGAAGATGCTGGTCGGCGTCCAGCTGGCGGGTTTCCGCGAGGACGCCGGTCTGTCGCAGGAGCAGGCGGCACGCGCACTGGGGTTCAGCGCCGCCAAGCTCTCCCGTATCGAGTCGGGCAAGGGACGTCGCCCTCCGGCGGAGGCCGACGTCCACGCCCTGCTGCGGTTGTACGAGACCGACGACTACGAGTCCTCGGTCCTGCTGAAGCTGCTGCGGCGCGCCGGCGAGCCCGGCTGGTGGCAGCGCTACGACAAGCGGCTGATGCCCGAGTGGTTCGACCGGCTGGTCGGGCTTCAGGAGGCGGCCGCCGCGATCCGCACCTTCGAGATCCAGTACGTTCCCGGTCTGCTCCAGACCCCGGCGTACACCCGGGCCGTGGTGGAGCGCGGGCTGCCGACCGCCTCCGCCGGCGAGGTGCAGCGGCGCGTGGAACTGCGCACCCGACGCTCGGAGTTGATCACACGCCAGGACGCGCCCCAGCTGTGGGCGATCATCGACGAGTCGGTGCTGCTGCGCGTGCTGGGCAGCCGGGAGGTCATGCGCGACCAGCTCACCCGTCTCGTCGAGATGGCCCAGCGCCCCAATGTGACGTTGCAGGTCGTGCCGTTGGACGTGACGAACGCCTCCGCGCCCAACATCCCGATCACGTATCTCCGATTCGGCGGGCTCGACCTGCCCGACGTCGTCTACCTCGAGCACATCCGGAGCGCCAACTTCCTCGAGGACCGCGACGAGACGGAGGAGTACCGGATCGCGCTCGACCGGCTGGCCGACGAGGCGCTGACGCCTCTGGAGTCCCTGGCGCTGCTGCGCAAGACGGTGAAGGACCGCTACGCGGCGCCCTGATCGGCACCGACACCGCCCCGATCACCGGCGCCGACACGGTCCTGATCATCGGCACCGCCACCGCGCCGATCGCACCGCCACCGCGCCGTGTGCCGGAGCCGGCCGTTCGCCGGCCCCGGCGGGATGCCTAGCGGAGCAGCCCCAGACCGCCGAACTCCACCCACTCATGGGTGAGCTGACGGGGCGCCACCTCGGTGTCCGGCCGCCAGGTGGAGACCTCCACCAGTCCCGGTTCGAGGATCTCCAGGCCGTCGAACCACTCGTGCACGTCCTTCTGCTCGCGCACCCGGCCCCAGTGGCCCTGCGTGGCCTGGTCCATGAAGTTGGTGACGAAGTCGCGGACCTCGGGGTCCTCACTGACCAGTTGGCACATGAGCATGATGCTGCCGGGCGCGAGATGCGAGCGGACACGCTCGACCACCGCGAGCGGGCCGTCGGTGTCGCTGTCCGGGATGCAGTGGAACACCGAGTTGAACAGCACGGCGACCGGCTCGGAGAAGTCGATCAGTCGCTTGGTGTCCGGGTGCGCGAGGATCTCGTCGGTACGGCGCATGTCGGCGTGGATGACCGCGGTGCGCTCGTCCTGCTGCAACAGGGCGCGGCCGTGGACCAGCACCATCGGGTCGTTGTCCACGTACACCACGCGCGTCTCGGGGGAGATCCGCTGGGCGACCTGGTGGACGTTGTCCTGGGTGGGCAGGCCGGAGCCGTGGTCGAGGAACTGACGGATGCCGTACTCCTCGGCGATCACCCTGACGGCCCGCTGGAGGAAGCGGCGGTTGTTCAGGGCGAGCCGGCGCGTGCTGGGGACGACCTTGTCGAGTTCCTCGCACGCGGCGCGGTCCGCCGCGTAGTTGTCCTTGCCGCCCAGGTAGTGGTCGTACATGCGCGCGGCGGTCGGCACATTCTCGTCGATCTTCGTGGACAGCTGGTTCTCCGTAGGCATCGATCCCCCAGATTCGCCGAATCCACCGCGCCAACTGGGCCGGTTTGACAGAGAGTACATCGTACGGAAGCGGTGTTCGGCCGAACCAGTCCACGAACGAACGACAGCACGGAACATGCGCCCGAACTGCCCGATCGTCACGAAGTCTTCACTTCGGAAGGCCCTCGGCCGAGTCCTCAACACCCCGGTTTTCGAACGGACTTGCGGTGCCCGCCTGTCCGAGCCCCGGCGGCTGTGACACGCTCGGTCACGACAGGCCAGGAGGGGCGGAACCGATTCCGCTCCGCTCGTTCGACACCACGGAGAGGCAGCGGCATGCGCATAGGACTGCTCGGCACCGGCCCCTGGGCCCGGATGGTCCACGCTCCCGCCCTGAGCGGGCACGGCGAACTGGAGTTCGCCGGCGTGTGGGGACGGCGGGCGGACGCCGCCAAGGAGCTGGCCGGACGCCACGGCACCCGCGCCTACGACGACGTTGACGCCCTGCTGGCCGAGGTGGACGCGGTCGCGGTCGCCCTCCCCCCGGACGTACAGGCCGATCTGGCCGTGCGTGCCGCGCGCGCCGGGTGCCATCTGCTGCTGGACAAGCCGCTGGCCGCGACGGTGTCCCAGGGCCGTGCCGTGGTCGAGGCGGCCCGGGAGGCCCAGGTGGCCTCGGTGGTCTTCTTCACCACCCGGTTCCAGACCGGGCCGGCGTCCTGGATCGCGTCGCAGGCGGGGCGGGACGGCTGGTTCACGGCGCGGGCCGAGTGGCTGGGCGCGGTGTTCACCGGTGACAGCCCGTTCGCCGACTCGCCGTGGCGGCGGGAGAAGGGCGCCCTGTGGGACGTGGGCCCGCACGCGTTGTCGGTGCTGCTGCCGGTGCTGGGCGACGTACGCCGGGTTTCGGCCGCCGCGCACGGGCCCGGGGACACCGTGCACGTGGTCCTCGATCACACCGGCGGCGCCTCGAGCACCCTGACCCTGAGCCTCACCGCGCCGCCGGCGGCGGCGGGGGCCGCCGTGGAACTGCGCGGCACGGCCGGGGTGACCACCCTTCCCGAGAGCTCCGAGGAGGCGGTCGCCGCCTTCGCGCGGGCGGCCGACGCGCTGCTCACCGCCGCGCGCACCGGCCGCCCGCATCTGTGCGATGCCGCGTTCGGCCTGCGGGTCACGGAGATCCTCGCGACGGCGGAGTCACTGCTGGCGCGCTGAGGGGCGGGGCGGAAGGCCGAGCCGGTGAGCGGGCGCCCGCACCGGATTAAGGGGCCCCTTAAATTAAGGGGCCCTTAAACGTGGATTAAGCGACGGCCGGCCCCCGACCGCGTTACCCGAGTAGGCGCGGATTCAAGCACTTTGGGTCGGCGCCGCGACGGTTGCGCGCTCCGCGGTGCTGCGTAGCATCGGGGACCCCGACGGCCGTGAGAGCGCTCTCAGCGCGCCTGCCGCCGTCGCTCCCCCACGCACGCGTCGCCCCAAGGAGGCACCCCCACATGGCCCCTCGCCACCAGCGCACCCTCGGCCGCAGGAAGTTCCTCGCCGCTCTCGGCGGCGTGGCGGTCGCCGCGCCCGCCGCCGCCGTGATCGCCCCGCACGCCCTGGCGGGCACGGCGTCGCGGACCACCGCGGCCACGGACACGCTTCCGCTGACGATCGTCAACAGCACCGGATCCTTCGGCAACGCCTCCGTCCACGTGTACATCGTGGGCAACCAGGACGGCCGGCAGGTCAGGGTCACGCCCGAGGGCACGCTCGCGCCGATCGCCGTCTCGGACAACGGCGCCGACGGCTTCACCGACTACGCCATACCGCTGGCCGGCAGCGGCGAGACACACCTGTCCCTGCCGCGGATGTCCGGCCGGATCTATGTGTCCCTCGGGCAGAAGCTCAAGCTGCGGGCCGTCACCGACGGGGCCGGCAACCCCGCCCTTCAGTACCCGGCGGGGTGGGTGTCCTCCGACCCCAACCATCCGGTGCTGCACGACTGCGCCGAGTTCACGTACAACGCCTCGGGCATGTTCTGCAACACGACCATGGTCGACATGTTCAGCGTGCCGATGAGCATCCGCCTGACCGGCGCCCGGGACCAGACGACCGGTACCCTGCGCGACGGCGGGCGGGCGGCGGCGTTCGCCGCCGTGCGGCAGGCCGAGGGGTTCGGGAAGTTCGTCGTGGACGACACCCGGGTGATCGCCCCGGGCCACGGACTGGACGCCGGGCTGTTCGCGAAGGACTACTTCGCCCCGTACATCGACGAGGTCTGGAGCACGTACACGGGCAGGGACCTCACGGTCGCCACCGCCGCGGGCACGTTCACCGGCCGGGTGCGCGGCGGGAAGCTCGTCTTCGCGGGGCCGGCCGCCGTCTCCTTCGACCGGCCGTCCACCCGGGACGTGCTGTTCTGCGACGGCGCGCTCGCCGCGCCCAACGACGGGACGACCGGGCCCGTCGCCGCGGTGCTCGGTGCCGGTTTCAACCGTTCCACGCTGCTGGCCTCCGCCGCCCAGCCGGTGACCGGCGCCTCCTCCTTCTACCGCACCGCCGTCACCAACCACTACGCCGCCGCCATGCACGCGGCGACCACGGACGGCAGGGCGTACGGCTTCGCCTTCGACGACGTGGCGGACTTCGCCTCCTACATCCAGGACACGGCCCCCACGGAGATCCGCCTGACCCTTACCTCCTTCTAGATTCCGCCGGGGGGTCTCGACGTGCGGGTGGGGTGGGGGCGTAGCAGCGTGGTGGTGTGGTGAAGGTGCCTGTTCCGGCGGCGCGCCGGGATCCGCACCGGCGGGGCTGGCTGCGGGGCGCGCCGCCGCCTCGCTGGGTGCGGGTGCTGCCGCTCGCGCTGATCGCCGTCGTGGGCGCGGTCACGCTGGCGAGCCCGAACCCGATCGACATCGGCTTCCTGCTGGGTGCGATCCCGCCGCTGGCCGTGATGTCGTACGGTCCGCTGGCGACCGCGCTGCTGGGCTGCGTGGTGGTGGTTCTGCTCACCGTGCCGGTGTTCGGGCTGGACCGCCCGGGCAACACCGATCTGGAGACGATCTGTTTCGTCGCCGTGCTGAGCGTGTTCCTGTCCTATGTGCGCAGCCGCCGGGACGCTCAGCTGAACCTGGAGCGCATGGTCGCCGAGGCCGCGCAGCGGGCCGTCGTCCCGCCGCTGCCCGAGCGGGTCGGTACGGTGCGCTGCGCGGGCCTGTACCGGGCGGCGCAGCTCGGGACGCTGGTCGGCGGGGACTTCTTCGACGTGCGGCGGGGCCCCGCGAACGGCGTACGGGCGGTCATGGGCGATGTGCAGGGGCACGGCCTGGCGGCGGTGTCCACGGTCGCCGCGCTGCTGGGGAGCTTCCGCGAGGCGGTGCTCGACCGGCCGGACCTCACGGCGGTCGCCGCCGCCCTGGACCGCCGGCTCGTGGTGGACTCGGCGGAAGTGAGGAACGCGGAGCTGTTCGCGACCGCCGTTCTGCTGGAGTTCTCCGGCGACGCGCGGTCCGTGCGGATGGTGACGTGCGGCCATCCTCCCCCGGTCCTGCTGCGGGACGGGAAGGCCATGGAGATCGAGCTCGTGCCGTGGACACCCCTGGGTCTGGGCCTGTCCGACGGGGTGCCGGACCAGGACGGGCATGTGCTGTCGCTGCGGCCGGGTGACACGTTGTTCCTGGCCTCCGACGGGGTCACCGAGGCCCGTGACGCCCACGGCGCGTTCTACCCCCTGCTGGACCGTCTGCCCGGCCTCGCCGACCGGGACCCGGCCGTTCTCGCCGGTCATGTGCTGGCCGATCTCCTGGCGCACAGCGGCACGCTCCGCGACGACGTGACGATGCTCGTCCTGACCCCCTGCCCGCCGGACGCTCCCTGACCGGGCTGGTACAGGCGGCGGAGACGGAGCCGGCTCGATCGACGGCGACCAGGTTGGCTCGGTCGACGGCCACGGGGCCGGCTCGGTCGCCGACGACAGGGCCGCGGGCCGGGGGCCGGCCGACGGCGACAGGGCCGCGAGGCCGGCCGACGGCGACAGGGCCGCGAGGCCGGCCGACGGCGACAGGGCTGCGGGCCGGCCGACGGTGACAGGACCGGGGCCGGCCGACGGTGACAGGACCGGGATCAGCGGATGGTGACGGGGTCGGCTCAGGCGGCTGCGGCGCAGCCCGCGGCGCAGAGCTCGCCATGTCCGGGAGTGGTGCAGGCGGCGGGGACGGGCCGAGACGGCGCCGGGCGTCGCGCGGCGGGGACTGTGGTGCCGATCGTGACGGGCAGCACGCCGGCCGTACGGTCCGCGGGGGCGCGGCGTGCGCGGCGGTCGCGCAGGAGGGCGCCGGTGCCGATGGCGCCGGCGATGAGGACGCCGCCGATCACCAGGGCGCCCCTCGCCCCCGCGGTCTGCATCAGCAGACCCAGCAGCGGCGGGCCGACCAGGCTCCACCCGGTGCTCGCGGTGCGCCACACACCGAGGACCCGGCCGCGCATGTGCGACGGCGGGTCGGTCTGCAGGACCGTCGTGCCCGCGGTGTCCGAGACGGACTCCACCACGGCCATCGGGGCGACGAGCAACAGCAGGACCCACAGGGTGGGAGACAGACCGGCGGCGATCTGGAGCACCGCTCCAGCCGCGGCGAGGGCGCCCACCAGGCGTACGGAGGGGCTGCGCAGGCGTCCGGCGAGGACCGCGCCCGCCACACCGCCCACGGCCAGCACGCTGGAGACCGTGCCGAAGGCCCCGGCGGCGCCGCCGAGCGGCCCGGTGACCAGCACGGCGAGGGTCAGGCCGTAGTTCCGGCCGAAGACGCTGCTGAGCGCGGTGATGCCGGCCAGGGCCATGAGCCGCGGTCGGCGCAGGAAGAAGCCGAGGCCTTCGCGCGCTCCGGTGCCCCGCCGGGAGGCCGGCCCGGCGGCCGCCTCCTGCCGGGCCCCGGCGGCCTTCCGCTTCCGCTGCCGGGGCGCCGCGGCCGGCGCCTGCCCGGCCTCGGGGTGCGGGCGCAGGAAGGGGATCACCGCTGCGACGGCCAGGAAGGACACTCCGTTGGCGGCGTACGCCGCTCCGGGGCCCCACAGGCCGACCACGACTCCGGCCAGCGCGGTTCCGCCCACCCGGCCGGCCCCGCTCACCACCGAGCCGAGCGCGATCGAGGAGGGCACGTCCTTGGTGGGTACGAGATCGTTGCCGAGCAAGGCGCAGGCGGGCGCGTCGACGGTGGCGATCAGTCCGGTTACGGCGGCGAGCACCATCAGGACCGGCACCGTCAGATGGTCGGTGACGACCAGGCCGGCGGTGAGGAAGCCGACCAGGGCGAGCAGGGCCTGGCTCACCGAGGCGGTGAGCCGGCGGGGCCAGGCGTCGACGGCGGCGCCGCCGAGGAGGCCGAGCAGCAGCCCGGGCGCGGCCTGCGCGGACAGCGACAGGCCGGTCGCCGCCGCGGAGCCCGTGAGGTGGAGCACCAGCAGGTTCTGCGCGGTCAGCTGCATCCAGGTGCCGGCGTTGGACACCAGGTTGGCGGCCGACCACCAGCGCATGCTGTGGTGGCGCAGCGCCCGCCACGGGGCGCGGTCCTCGCTCTGTGCCGCCCGGCGGTCCGGGCGGCGGAAAGAGGGCAGGAGCACGCGGCGCGGCGTGGTCGAGCGCTGGGGGGAAGGAGCAGTGGTGGAAGAAGCCACAGAAAGACGTTCTCTGTCGGAGACCGGACGGCTTGCCGTGCTGTGGCGCCAGGGGCGGCTCGACGGTGAGACGTGGCCGGCACAGCGGCTGCCCATCTTGACCCAGGGCAGGGGACAGTCGACGATCACACCGCTTCCCGGTGGCCGACGCGTACCTCAACTGGCATGCGCCGCACGGGAGTTCGCGGTGTGGTGGTGTTCCTCACAGGCCACGCCGCGGACAGAGACCTGGAACACACCGCCGTACGGGAAAGGGCTCCGCTGTGAGATGCGTCCCTGTACCGTCTCCGTGTCCGGTGGAGGCCGGACCGGTCCCCCGCTCCGGTCCCGCCTCCGCGGTGTGTCGAACCTACGTCGCTCTCCGCAGCCGTCGACATCGCGACGGTGCCCTCTCGGCGGGCCGAAGGGCTCACCCGTGCACAACTGAGTCCGCTATGCCCTCGTTCGTGCACACCGATGGCCTCGAGGCGCTCATCCGGGCCCGTCCAGGGCCGGCGGTTCCAGGTCGCCCACCACGAGATGGGCCAGGACGACCTCGTACAGATCGCTGCCGGTGTCGAGGAGCCGTCGTTCCAGAACGGGCTCCACGCCACGGACATGCTCCCGCACGGTCTGTGCGTGGACACCGAGCAGCCGTGCGGCGCGCTCGGCGTTGCCGC
This sequence comes from Streptomyces sp. NPDC006393, assembly GCF_040628575.1. Taxonomy (NCBI): domain Bacteria; kingdom Bacillati; phylum Actinomycetota; class Actinomycetes; order Kitasatosporales; family Streptomycetaceae; genus Streptomyces; species Streptomyces sp. NPDC006393. The sequence continues at coordinate 22,183 of NZ_JBEXZD010000076.1, read as the reverse complement.
CGGCGGCGATCCAGGCGCGCAGGGTGCCGCGCAGGTCCCGCGTGTCCGCCGCCAGCCGCCCGAGGAGCTCGTGCGCCCAGGTGCGCAGCGCCGGCCCGGACAGCAGATCACCGAAGCCTGAGGCGCGGTCCCGCGGCGCGGGGGCGGCGGTCCCGTCGTGGAGGCCCGCCTGGGCGTTCAGGGCCAGGTGGATGGCGGCACGGACGGTCAGCGGGGAGAAGTCGGTGCCGAGCAGCCGCTCCATCCGTTCCATCCGGGCGCGGACGGTGTTGCGGCTCACACCGAGGATCCGCGCGGCGCTGACCGCGGTGAACTCCAGCCCCAGCCGCACGGTGGCGACCAGCTCGGCCCGGGTGTGGTGGGGCAGGGCGTCCAGCGGCCGCAGCAGCCGGTCCGACCAGGCGAGCAGCGCCCCGGGGTCCATGAGGCGCTCGGGGTGGGTGCGCTCGGCGTACACGGCCGTGCCGTCCGGGTGGAACCGGGCCAGGGCGAGTGCGCTCACCGCCTGGCCATACGCCGTCGCGGTCCGGGCGAGGCTGTGCCGGGTGCTGCCGCCGAGGAAGGTGTGCGGGCGCCCGCCCACCAGCGAGCGCAGGGCCGGGCCGGTGGTCTCGGCGGGGGCGACCACGATCACATGGCCGTCCACCGCCGGGCAGCGTACGACCAGGGCCTGCCCGCCGGTGGCGTCCAGGCAGTCGGCCGCGAGCCGCTCGCGCTCCTCACGGTGTGTCTCCAGGACGTAGACGTGCGCGGTGTCGGTGTCGAGGAGACCGGGCCACGGGCCGGCGGCCACCCGGCGGGCCGAGACGGTGTCCTCCACCATCAGCAGTTGCAGGACCGCCAGCCGCAGCGCGGACGTCGCCTCCTGGAGCCGTCGTCCGGCCTCGCCGCTCTCGTGGGCGCGCAGCAGCAGCTCGACCACTCCCGCCGTGTGGCTGAGCATGTCGGCCGCCTCCCGGTCGAACGGCGCGGCGCGGGAGACGGCCAGCACACCGGCCGGAGGCGAGTGCGGATCCCCCAGGCGCACCACGCGCAGGTGGTGCCCCTCGTCCTCGAGCGCCGCGGAGGCGAACCGGCCGGAGGCGACGTCCGCGACCAGCTCCTCGGCCGGGGGCAGGGGCCGGCCGGCGAGGAGTGCGCCGCTGCCGTCGAGGAGGCAGGCCGTGCCGTGCGCGGCCTCGGCGAGCCAGGCCACGACCTTGCGCACGTCCCGCCCGGCCGGCCGCAGCTGGCCGAGGAGCTCCTCGGCCCATGTGGTACGGCGGCTCTCCCGCCCGCCTGCCGTGACGGCTCCGTCCTCCTGGCCGGCCATGTCGGCCCCTGCCCCTCTCGTCGTGCGCCGCGCTGACCTCGGCGTTCTCGGTCAGGGACGTTACCAGCGGCCTTCGCCGGCCGCCCGGGCCGAGCGCTGTGACCCATGCCGGGGGCGACGGGGAGTGCGGAGGGAGGGAAGGGGCTTCGCCGGCGCTGCACGGGGGGAGGTGAGCGGCCGGCGAAGCCACACGCCCAGGGCCGGGGGGCAGCCTCCGAGCGGTATACAGCTCTGGTTCCCCGGTACGAGCCGTGTAAGCACGCGAAGTTGACGGCGTTTCGGCGTGTCGCACGTCCCGCCGGCCGGCCGGCACGTGTCACCCGGCGCGTCGCACCCGTCACCGGGCCTCGTACGCGGCTACGGGACGCGGAGAGCGACGCGGGCGCGGAACGCGGGCGCGGGCGCGGGACCCGGGATGCGGAACGCGGGCGCGGGCGTGGGACCCGGGATGCGGAACGCGGGCGCGGGACGCAGGATGCGGAACGCGGGCGCGGGCGTGGGACCCGGGATGCGGAACGCGGGCGCGGGACGCAGGATGCGGAACGCGGGCGCGGGCGCGGGACCCGGGATGCGGAACGCGGAACGCGGGCGCGGGATGCGGGTCGGGGCGGGCGCGGCGCGCTGAGAGGTTGGGCACCCCGTCTGCGCGGCGCCGGCCGGGTGTACGGCATAAGCTCGGCGGATGGCGAAGTACTTCGACGTGCACCCGGACAACCCCCAGCCACGCGCCATCCGCCAGGTCGCCGACGGCGTGCGTGAAGGGGCGTTGATCGCGTATCCGACCGACTCCTGTTACGCCCTGGGCTGCCGGCTGGGCAGCCGCGACGGCATCGACCGGATCCGCGCGATCCGACAGCTGGACGACCGGCACCACTTCACGCTGGTGTGCCAGGACTTCGCCCAGCTCGGCCAGTTCGTACGCATCGACAACGACGTGTTCCGCGCGATCAAGGCCACCACACCCGGCAGTTACACCTTCATCCTGCCCGCCACGCGTGAGGTGCCGCGCATGCTGCAGCACCCGAAGAAGAAGACGGTCGGGGTACGCATCCCCGACCACGTCGTCGCCCAGGCGCTGCTCGCGGAGCTCGGCGAGCCGCTGCTGTCCAGCACGCTGCTGCTGCCCGACGAGGACGAGCCGATGACCCAGGGCTGGGAGATCAAGGACCGGCTCGACCATGTGCTGGACGCGGTGGTCGACTCGGGCGACTGCGGCACCGAGCCGACCACGGTCATCGACTTCTCCGGCGGCGAGGCCGAGATCGTCCGGCGTGGAGCGGGCGACACCTCACGGTTCGAGTGAGGCCACGGCCCCGGGGCCGGTGCGGGCGCGCGCCGGGTGAGGTGCGGCGGCCCCCTGCCCGGATCCGTGCTGGACGTCACGGAGCGTCAGCGGGGCGCCGCGCCAGGGGAGTTCGGCCCGGGCGGCGGACGCGCTGATCGCGGGGCCCCTTCCTCGGCGCGGCCACGGCGTTGTTACGGTGCACCGCGTGTCTGACTCCTCACGCGATACCGTCGAAGGCGCCGGCTGGAGCGCAGCCGAGCGCGGCACCTACCGGGAGCTCATGCCCGCCCGGGTCGAGAAGCTGTCCTGGCTGAACCCCCGGACGCTGTGGGCCGCGCGCAACGGCGTGGTCGCGTCCTGGTTCGGGGACCCCACGGGCCGTACCCGGAGCCGCTGGGTGGCCCAGCGGGCCGCGTCCGGGGCCCCGGCGGACAAGGTGATCCGGCGTACGGAGGGGGATCGCTTCTCCTTCATGGTCGTCGGGGACACCGGCGAGGGCGACGACTCCCAGTACGCCGTGGTGCCCGGCTTCCTGAAGGCCTCCGAGGGCACGTCGTTCGCCGTGATCGCCAGCGACGTGAACTATCCGGTCGGCGGCACGGACGACTACGGCACGAAGTTCTTCCGGCCCTACCGGGACTATCCGGCGCCGATCTACGCCGTCCCGGGCAACCACGACTGGTACGAGGACCTCGGCGCCTTCATGCGGGTCTTCTGCGACGACGCCCACCCGCTCGCCCCGGAGCCGAGACCCCGCCCGCTGAGCCGCGCCTGGTGGCGCGCGCTGCTGTGGCACCGGCCGCGCCCGGCGGACGAGCAGCGCCTGGCCGACGCGCGGAAGCTGCGTTCCGCGCCGGGGCAGCAGGCCGTCCAGCCGGGCCCGTACTGGGCGATCGACGCCGGGCCGGTGCGGATCGTCGGCATCGACACCGGCCTGCTCGGCACCATCGACGCCGAGCAGGGCGCCTGGCTGCGGGAGGTGTCCCGAGGGCCCCGGCCGAAGATCCTCGTCACCGGCTCACCCCTGTACGTGGACGGCGAGCACCACCCCTGCGCGATAGAGGGCGGCGGCACCGTCGACGACATCGTCCGCGCCCCGGAACACCACTACGTGGCGGCGATAGGCGGCGACATCCACAACTACCAGCGTTACCCGGTGGACGTGGACGGCCGCACCATCCAGTACGTGGTCTCCGGTGGCGGCGGCGCCTTCATGCACGCCACCCACACGATCCCGCGCGTGTCGATCGGGAACGTCACGGAGTCCGACTTCCGCTGTTATCCGCTGCGCGGCGACTCCCTCGCCTTCTACAGCAGGCTCTACGGCCGCCGGCTGCGCATGCCCCGCCTGTTCACGATCAACGAGGCCGAGGGCATGGCCGTCATCGCCGAACGGCTCGGCATCCCCCTGACCCGCGCGCAGAGCGGCCCCGTACGGGTCACCCGGCGGGTGCGCCTGATCGCGAGCCTGCTGGGCAGCGGCCGGCGCCCGGACCGCAGGGCCCGCCTCCGCCTGCCGGTCCGCAAGCTCTACACCCGGCTGTTCTCGCCCGGCTCGGCCACGTACAGCCCGCCGTTCTTCAAGTCGTTCCTGCGTCTGGACGTCACACCGGAGGCGGTCCGGCTGCGCTGCTTCGCCGCGACCGGCAACCTCGCCCAGGAGATCGACCCGCCGGTCGAGGACGAGGTGACCATTACCTTGCGCTGAGCGGCGCCCGGTCCGTCACCAGCGGCCCGGCTCGCTTCCGGTGATCGGCTCGGACGCCTTTCCGTCCACCCCGACCGGCACCTCACCCGAGAGCATCACCCGGTGCATGATCCGGGGGAAGCCGAGGTGGGCGTTGTCGCCGGGCGCCAGGTGGATGGTGGCCCGGTTGTCCCAGAAGGCCACGCTGCCCGGCTCCCACCGGAACCTGACGGTGTACTCGGGCCGGACCGCCTGCTCCAGCAGCATCTGAAGGATCGCGGCGCTCTCCGCGCGGGAGACGCCCTCGATCTGCTCGACGTAGTACCCGTTGACGAACAGCACCCGCTCCCCCGTCTCCGGGTGGACGCGCACCAGCGGGTGCACGCTGGCGACCTGACGGTCCAGCAGATGACGGACGTACGCGTCGTCGCCGGGCCGGGGCTGGTAGCCGACCCCGAGCCGGTGTTCGGCGCGCAGCCCGTCGACGAACGCGCGGACCGGGGCCGACAGTCCCGCGTAGGCGGCGGCCAGGTTGGACCAGGTGGTGTCGCCGCCGTAGGGCGGCACGGTCTCGGCGCGCAGCACGGTCGCGGCGGGCGGGTCGACGCGGGCGCCGTGGTCGCAGTGCCAGCCGCGCAGCAGTGTGTGCCGGCGCCGCTGGAGCCACTCCTCGTGGTCCATCCCGAACCGCCCGCCCAGCTCCAGCCGGTCGGCGGTCGTCTCCACCTCGGGAACGTCCGGCGGTGACGCGCCGCCCCGCCTCGGCAGCACCACGGGCTCGCCGAAGCGGCGGGCGAACGCCACGTGGGCCGCGTGGTCCAGCCGCTGCCCGCGGAAGAACACCACCTTCCAGCGCAGCACCGCCGCCCGGATCCGCGCGACCACGGCGTCCTCGAGGTCCGCGGCGAGATCCACTCCGGTGATCTCGGCGCCGATGTGCCCGGCGACCGGCTTCACCTCGATGCCCGCGATGCCGTCGAATCCCTCGGTGTCCTGTGCGCCCGCTCCGCCCGTGCCTGTCGTCGTCATCCGCGCTCCGATGGTCGCCCGTCAGGTTCCACAGAGATCGTGACAGGCTTTCCGGCGGGCTGCGACAGGGCGCCGCTGCACCGAGAACTCCCGTACCACCGTGTCGCGTGGCGGGCGAGAGGTCGCCCTCGGCCCGGCCGTCGCACACGAAGGGGACGGCGGTGTGCGAGACACCGGCGAGCCGGGCGACGCCCTCACCCTGTCGGCGACGGAGCCGGCGGCGCCGGGCGGCGGGCGCCGCCCATACTGGCCGTACGCCACCGCCAACGGGAAGGTTCCGACGTGATCAGCATCCCGGCACACACCCTGAACGACGGCACGCGGATCCCCGCGGTCGGTCTGGGCACCTGGCCGATGAACGACGCCGAGGCCGAGCGGGCCGTACGGGACGGCCTGGGGCTGGGCTACCGGCTGGTCGACACCGCGGCGAACTACCGCAACGAGACGGGTGTCGGCCGCGCTCTCGCCCGCGGCGACGTGCCCCGCGAGGAGATCGTCGTGACGACGAAGCTGCCCGGCCGGCACCACGGGTACGAGGAGACCCTCGCCTCCTTCGAGGAGTCCCGGCGCCGCCTCGGGCTGGAGTACGTGGACCTGTATCTCATCCACTGGCCGCTCCCCCGGGTCGGGAAGTACGTGGACTCCTGGAAGGCCATGATCAGACTGCGCGAGGACGGCCTGGTGCGCTCGATCGGTGTCTCCAACTTCACCCGCGGGCACATCGAACGGCTGGAGAAGGAGACCGGGGTCCTGCCCTCCGTGAACCAGATCGAGCTGCACCCGCTCCTCCCGCAGGAGGAACTGCGCGCCTTCCACGCGGACAAGGGCATCCTCACCGAGAGCTGGAGCCCGCTGGGCCGCGGTTCCGGGCTGCTGGAGGATCCGGCGGTCGTCGCGGTCGCTCAGGCGCTCGGTGTGACGCCCGGCCAGGCGGTGCTGCGCTGGCACACCCAGCTCGGCGCGGTCCCGATCCCGAAGTCGGCGGACCCGGGGCGGCAACGGGAGAACCTCGACCTCTTCGGCTTCGAGCTCGCCCCCGACCAGCTCGACGCGCTCGCCCACGAGGTCCCGCGGCGCCTGGGCGGGGACCCGGAGACGCACGAGGAGTTCTGAGCGGACCGAGGAGTTCCGAGCGGTCATCCGGGTACCCGCGGCCCGTCTCCCGGCCTCCCGCGTCGCTCCGCCCGCCGCGGGTACCCGGATCACCGGTGACGTGCGGAGGAGGTTCAGGTGGAGGCGGAGGAGCGGCTGCGGGAGTACCGCGGCAAGCGGGACTTCGGGCGGACCCGGGAGCCCTCGGGGCAGCGGGAGCCCGCCGGGGCCGGACCGCGGTTCGTGGTGCAGATCCACGACGCGCGCCGGATGCACTTCGACTTCCGGCTTCAGGTCGACGACGTGCTCAGGTCCTGGTCGGTCCCCAAGGGGCCGTCGGACGACCCGCACGACAAGCGCCTCGCGGTGCCCACGGAGGACCACCCGCTGGAGTACGAGGACTTCGAGGGCGTGATCCCGAAGGGCGAGTACGGCGGCGGCACGGTGATCGTCTGGGACCGGGGCACGTACGAGCCGCTGAGCCACGACCGCAGGGGGCGGCCGGTCGACTTCGCCGAGTCCCTTGAGCACGGGCACGCCACCTTCCGGCTGCGCGGGGCGAAGCTGCACGGCGAGTACGCGCTGACCCGCTTCCGCGGCGGCCGGGACGGCGCCGAGGAGGAGGCGTGGCTGCTGGTGAAGAAGGCCGGCGGCCGCATGAGCGGGCACGGCACCCCCGACCCGCGCCGCGCCCGCTCGGTACGCACCGGCCGCACCCTGGCCCAGGTCGCGGCGGAGGACGGCGAGGGCTGATCCCGCGCCGGGCGGGCGCGGGCGCCGGCGCCGCGACTCCTCGGCGCCGGTCGTCGCGGTGCGGTCAGCCGGAGGGCAGTGGCTGTTCGCACCAGATGGTCTTGCCGCGTCCGGTGGGGCGGCTGCCCCATCGCTGGGTGAGCTGGGCGACCAGGAGGAGGCCGCGGCCTCCTTCGTCGTAGGCGTGGGCCCGGCGCAGGTGCGGCGAGGTGGAACTGGCGTCGGAGACCTCGCAGATGAGCGCCTGGTCGCGGATCAGCCGCAGCTGGACGGGGGGTTCGCCGTAGCGGATGGCGTTGGTGACCAGTTCGCTGACGACCAGTTCGGTGACGAACGCGGTCTCCTCCAGCCCCCAGGCGGCCAGTTGCTCCGCGGCGGCCTGGCGGGTGGCGGCCACGTGCGCCGGGTCCGGTGGGACGTCCCAGGTGGCGATCTGGTCCGCGCCGAGCGCGCGGGTACGGGCCAGGAGCAGGGCCACGTCGTCGCCGGGCTCCTCCGGCAGGACGGCCTTGAGCACCTCGTCGCCCAGGTCCTCCAGCGATGCCGCGGGGACGCACAGGGCGCGGCACAGTTCGGCGGTGGCGCGGTCGACGTCGCGGTCGCGGTGCTCCACGAGGCCGTCGGTGAACAGGGCGACGACCGAGCCCTCGGGCAGCCGCAGCTCGGTCGCCTCGAAGGGCAGGCCGCCGACGCCGAGCGGTGGCCCGGGGGCCACGGTGACCGGCGCGGCGCCTCCGCCGGGTGCCACGACGACCGGTGCCGGGTGGCCGGCGGTGGCCAGGGTCAGGCGCCGCGAGACGGGGTCGTAGACGGCGTACAGGCAGGTGGCGCCCAGTTCGGGGACCTCACCGCCGTCCTGTTCGTCGGCCAGGTGGGCCACCAGGTCGTCGAGGTGGGTGAGGAGTTCGTCCGGGGGCAGGTCCACGTCGGCGAGGGTCCGTACGGCCGTGCGCAGACGTCCCATGGTGGCCGACGACTGGATGCCGTGGCCCACCACGTCGCCGACGACCAGGGCGACCCGGCTGCCGGAGAGCGGGATCACGTCGAACCAGTCGCCGCCGATGCCCGCCTGTGAACCGCAGGGCAGATAGCGGTGGGCCACCTCCACCGCCGCCTGGCCGGTCAGCCCGCGCGGCAGCAGGCTGTGCTGCAGGGCGAGCGCGGTGGAACGCTCGCGGGCGAAGCGCCGGGCGTTGTCGATGCAGACGGCGGCCCGGCTCGCGAGTTCCTCCACGAGCACGGCGTCGTCGGCGGCGTAGGCGTCCGGCTGGCTGATCCTGAGGCCCACGGCGACGCCCAGGGTGGTGCCGCGGGCCCGCAGCGGCACGGTGATCATCGAGTGGGCGCCCCTGCGGTAGGAACGCCCCGCGGGGTCCCGTCTGTCGCGGTCCGTGATCCATCCGGCGAACTCGGGCTGGTCGGCCTGGCTGAGAACCGCCCGCCCGGCCCCCATCGCCCGTGCGGCGGCCGAGCCGGGAGGGCGCACGTCGCTCTCGCCCAGGCGTACGGCCGCCTCCGGTGTGCCGCGGGTGACGGAGCTGTGGGCGACCCGGCGCAGCACGATCTCGTCGGCCTGCGCGTCCGGCGGTTCCTCCGCACCGAGGACCCACTCGAGGAGGTCCACCATGGCGAAGTCGGCGAACTGCGGCACGAGGAGCTCCACCAGTTCCTCGGCGGTGCGCACCACGTCGAGGGTGGTGCCGATGCCGGCCGCCGCCTCGTTCAGCAGGGCGAGGCGGCGCCGGGCCCAGTACTGGTCGCTGCTGTCGAGGGCCGCCAGGGCGACCCCGGTCAGTGTTCCGCGGGCGTCGCGCACGGGCCACATCTCGATCGTCCAGGCCTGTTCCCGGTCCAGGGCGGGGGCGCTCGTGAAGCTCTCGTAGCGGGCCGGGCGGCCGGTCTCGGCGACCTGGCGCAGATGCTCCAGGAAACCCCGGTTGGGCGCGGTGTCCGCCACGCTGTCCAGGTAGGGCCGGCCGAGCAGGGTCTCCTCGGGCACGCCCATCACCCGGCAGGCCATCTCGTTCAGCCGCAGGTAGTGCTGCCGGGTGTCGAAGACCGACATCGACACGGAGGCCTGCTGGAACGCCTGCCCGGCCAGGTCGTGCCCGGGCGGGGTCTCGGGTCCGGCGGTCACCACGAAGCCGTCCGGCCGGCCGTCCGCGCCGAGCACCGGGCAGGCCCGTAGCGTGGTCGTCACAGTGGAGCCGTCCCGGTGACGCAGGACGGCGGGGCCCGAGAGCGCGGTCGGGGCCCCGGGCGGCGGCTCCTCGGCGAGCAGGGCGCGCACCGGCCGCCCGACCGCTTCCTCGGCCGGGTATCCGGTCAGCCGCCGGGCACCTTCGCTCCAGCCCGTCACGATGCCGTGGGCGTCGACCACGGCCGTGGCGGAGACCTGCTCCATATCCTCAGAATGAGGCGGTTGTCACACCACATCAAGCGCGGCGGTCGGCGGTCCTGGCGACCCCTCGGGCCCACAGCACGAGGGGCAGTTGCAGGGGCAGGCGTCCGACGGCCGCCGCCTTCTGCGGGGCGGGCCGGTGCCGCCAGTCCACGGCCATCTGCACGTTGGCGGGGAAGACGCCGACGAAGAAGGCGGCGGTGGCCAGTGCCGCGGCCCTACGGGTCCGGGGCAGCGCCAGGCCCGCGGCCAGCGCGAGTTCGGCGGCGCCGCTGGCGTAGGTCCAGGTGCGGGGGCGGCCCGGCAGGGCGCGCGGGATGGTCGCGTCGAACTGCCGGGGAGAGGCGAAGTGGGCGACACCCGCCGTGGCCAGCAGGCCGGCCAGCAGCAGGGGTGAGCGTTCGGACCGGGGCACGGTTCCTCCTCCGAGGGTCTGCCGCGCGATCATACTGGACGGTAGGTATGCGATACTACTGAACGGTAGGTATGTGAGGGGCGCACGTCTCCTCCCCCGCTTTCCGCCTCCGCTTTCCTCCTCCGCTTTGTCCGCCCTGTCCCCCGCAGCCCCCGTTCAGGGGAAAGTGAACCGGAGGGCGCTTGACGGCGGGCCGGTTCGTCGACACCTCAGCCGTGACCCTGCCGCTGATCCCGCCCATGCTCGCCACGCCCGGTTCGCTGCCCTCCCCCGCGCAGGACGCGCGCTGGGCGTACGAGACGAAGCAGGACGGCCAGCGCATGGTGGCGTATCTGCCCGGTGACGGCTCACTGCTGCTGCGGGCCCGCTCCGGCGAGGAGATCACGGCCGCCTATCCCGAGCTGCGCCCGCTGGGCCGGGCCCTGGGCACCACGCCCGCGATCCTGGACGGCGAGATCCTGGCGCTGGACGAGGCGGGCCGTGCCAGCTTCCAGCTGCTCCAGGGCCGCATGGGCCTGGCCCACGCCCCCGGCCTGGCGGCACGCCGGGCGGCGCGGATCCCCGTGCACGCGGTGCTGTTCGACGTGCTGTACCTGGGCCCCGAGCCGCTGATCCGGCTGCCCTACGTCGAGCGCCGCGAGCGGCTGGAGGCGCTCGGTCTCGACGGACCCTACTGGTCGACGCCCGGCGCCGTCTTCGGCCACGGCGCCCAGGCCCTGGCCGCCACCCGGGAGCACGGTCTGGAGGGCCTGGTCTGCAAACGGCTGGACTCGGTGTACGAGCCGGGGGTGCGCTCCCGGGCCTGGATCAAGATCCGCAACATGCGCAGCGAGGACGTCGTGGTGGGCGGCTGGCTGCCCGGCAAGGGACGGCTGACCGGGCTGCCGGGCGCCGTGCTGGTGGGCCAGCGCGGGGGCGGGAGACTGCGGTACGTCGGCAGCGTGGGCACGGGCTGGAGCGAGGCCGAGCGCTCCGAGCTCGCCGCGCTGCTCGCGGACCTGGCGACCGACGTCTGCCCCTTCGACCCCGTACCGGCCGCGCGCGGCGCCCACTGGGTGCTGCCCCGCCTGGTCGGCGAGGTCCGCTACAGCGTCCGCACCCGCGCGGGCATGCTGCGCCAGCCCTCCTGGCTGCGACTCCGCCCGGACCTCACCCCCGAGCAGTCGGCGGCGGACCTGCCGGACGACCCGCTGAGGTAGCGGCGCCGTGCGGAGGCGAGGGCGCTGTGCCTCCGGACCGGCCACCGGGGGTGTCTCGCCGATCAAGCCGGCCGGGACCCGCCGTACCGGGCCATCCTGGCCGGCCACGCCCCGTGCCCTGTGCCGCGCCCGGGCCGCGCGCCCACCGACCGGGGCGCCACACGGCCGGGGTACCGCCGGCCGGAGGCGCCGCACCACCGGAGGCGCCGCACGACCGGAGGCACCGCACGACCGGAGGCGCCACACGACCGGAGGCACCGCACCACCAGAGGCGCCACACGACCGGAGGCACCGCACCACCGGAGGCACCGCACCACCAGAGGCGCCACACGACCGGAGGCACCGCACCACCGGAGGCACCGCACCACCGGAGGCACCGCACCACCGGAGGCACCGCACGACCGGAGGCGCCGCACGACCGGTGTACGGGCACCTAGCACGCGGGCACCGGTGTGCGTCGTGCCGGGCGATCACGGCCGAACGGCGGCCTCGGCGACGTCGGCGACGTCGGGCGCCGTACCCGGCGGTCCCGCCCGCCCGCCTGCCCTCGGGTGCTGTCGTGCGCGGCGTCCGGTGACCTGAGGGGTCCGTGGAAGGTCTATCGTGTGCCGCATGGCCGTGCCTGAAATGATCCGTGTCGTCTCCCGGGACTCGCCGATGGCGTTGGCTCAGGTGGAGCGTGTCCGTGCCGAGTTGGCCGCCCTGTACCCCGGTGTGCGCACCGAGGTGGTGCCGGTGAAGACCACCGGCGACAAGTGGCTGGGTGAGCTGGCCAAGGTCGAGGGCAAGGGGGCCTTCACCAAGGAGGTCGACGCCGCGCTGCTGGCCGGGGAGGCGGATCTCGCGGTGCACTGCCTGAAGGACGTGCCCGCCGACCGGCCCCTGCCCGCGGGCACCACGTTCGCCGCGTTCCTGAAGCGGGACGACATCCGCGACGCCCTGGTGCACCCCGGCGGCCTCACCCTCGACGAGCTTCCGCCCGGCACGAGGATCGGTACGTCCGCGGTGCGCCGTATCGCTCAGCTGGCCGCCACCCACCCGCACCTCACGTGCGTCCCGTTCCGCGGCAACGCCAACCGTCGGCTGGAGAAGCTCGCCGCCGGGGAGGCGGACGCCCTGCTGCTGGCCGTGTCCGGTCTGGAGCGCATCGGACGTCAGGACGTGATCAGCGAGGTGCTGTCCCCGGAGACGATGATGCCGCCGATCGGCGCGGGCATCCTCGCCCTTCAGTGCCGCGAGGGGGACACCGAGCTGATCGAGACCGTCAGCGCCCTCGGCGACACCGACACCTACCGCGTCGCCACCGTGGAGCGCATGTTCCTGCACGTGCTCCAGGGGCACTGCAACAGCCCGATCGCCGGGTACGCGCAGGTCGACGGCGGCGGTGAGCTGTCGCTGCGGGCGTGCGTGTTCACTCCCGACGGCAAGACCCGGCTGAACGCCCACGAGTGGGCGGGCCGCCTGGACGCCGCCACGCTCGGCACCTCGGTCGCCGTGGCCCTGCTGCGCCAGGGCGCCCGCGAGATCATCGACGGCATCCCGCACTGAGGCGACCGCGGCGACCCGGGCGCCTGGTCCGGCCCGGCACCGACCCGGCATCGCCGCGCGGCGCCGGGGCGGGGCCGGGCCGTGTCAGCCGGCGGTGCCCGGTTCGGCCTGGTCGCGCAGGAAGTTGCTGATCTGGTGCACCAGCCCGCCCTGGGCGCCCGCGCAGGCCGCGCCCGCCGCGACGGACTCCTCGTGCGCACCGATGCCGCCGGTCCACATCCGCCGGTCGGTCCACTCCTCGTCGACGCGCAGCTGGACCTGGACGTCGACCTGGGACAGGGACGACTCCGGGCCCGCCGCGTACAGCACGGCGGTGACCCGGCGCAGCGGGTAGACGTCGTAGCCCTCGATGAACTGCGAGTTGCGCCAGTCGACGAACGCGCCCTCCCCGTCGGGGCCGAGCCGCACGTCGATCTGGCCGTCCTCCAGGTGGACGCCGAAGCTGCGCGTGCCGCGGTTCTCGACGGTGACGCGGATACGGAAGTACGTCAGCCCTTCGGCCGCGTCGTCACGCCCGCGCGGCGGTTCGGCCGGCTCCAGGCGGTGGACGCGGACGCGCAGACCGGCATGCCCGTCGTACTCCTGCCAGTCCCCGACCACGTTCGGCTCGTACACAATGCACCTCTCGACTACCAAGAGCTGCTTCCTATCTGTGCGCCGAGCACACTGTCAAATGTGCCGAATGCGGCGTGGCCTGGGAATTCGCCGGCAATTGATCGCTGATCAAGCCGTGTGCTGGAGAAACCTCCGATTCGGCCCTTCCGGCCGCCGCCGCGGGCGTGCCGCACATCACGCCGTACGGCCGCCCGACGGATGGGTGAGCCCCGCGTCAGCGGGCGAGCCGGCCGAGCAGCCCGGAGGCCGCGGTGATGCCGAGCGCGGCGGCCGCCACGAGGACGGCGAAGTCGAGGGCGAGATGCGCGGAGGTGCCGAGCAGCAGCCCGCGCAGCGCGTCGACCTGGTAGCTGAGCGGGTTGGCCTTGCTGACGGCCTGGAGCCAGCCCGGCATGACGGCCACGGGATACAGCGCGTTGGAGCCGAAGAACAGCGGCATCGTGATCGCCTGTCCGATGCCCATCAGCCGGTCGCGGCTGAGCACGATCCCGGCGATGGTCATCGACAGGCACGAGAAGAACGCCGAGCCGAGGATCACGGCGGCGGCCACGCCGAGCAGCCGCAGCGGGTTCCAGGTCAGCGCCACCCCCAGCAGGGCGGCGATGACGATCACGACGATCGCCTGGATCAGCGACTTCACGCCGGCCGCGAACGCCTTGCCGGTGACCAGGGCCGAGCGTGGGGTCGGGGTCACCAGGAGCTTGTTGAGGACGCCCGCGTCCCGCTCCCAGATGATCTGGATGCCGTAGAAGATGGCGATGAACATGGCGGACTGGGCGATGATGCCGGGCGCCATGAAGTCGATGTAGGGGATCCCGCCGGTGGGGATCGCCCGGATGCGGGTGAAGGTCTGACCGAAGATCAGCAGCCAGAGCGCCGGCTGGACCGCGCGGGTGTAGAGCTCGGTGCGGTCGTGGCGCAGCTTCTGGAGCTCCACCGCGCACATGGCGCCGACGCGGGCGGGCAGCAGCCGCCAGCCCGCGCGGGGCCGCGGGGGCCGCACGAGGAGGCCGATGCCGCTCTGACCGGCCGGCTCAGCCGAGACGGTGGGCGGTGCGGCGGGTGCTTCGGACATCGCGGAAATCTCCTGAGGTGTCGTCGAGGCCGCTGCCGGCCACGTCACGGAAGACGTCCTCGAGCGTGGGCGGCGGATCGGTGGCCGGAGCGCCCTGGGCGCGGCGCCGTTCGCCGAGCCCGTGCCGCAGTTCGGCGGGCGTGCCCAGGGCCCGGATCCGGCCGCGGTGCATCAGGCCGACCCGGTCGCAGTACTGGTCGGCCTCGTCCATGTAGTGCGTGGTGACCAGGACCGTCATGCCGGTGGCGGCGCGGACGGCGTTGATGTGCTCCCACACTCCGGTGCGGGCGATGGGGTCGAGGCCGATGGTGGGCTCGTCGAGGATCAGCAGGCGGGGCGCGCTGACCAGGGCCTGGGCCAGTTCCAGGCGGCGGACCATGCCGCCGGAGTACGTCTTGGCCAGCCGGTCGGCCGCGTCGGTCAGGTCCACGGCGGCCAGGGCCTGGGCGACCCGGGCGGCGCGTTCGCGGCGCGGGACGTCGAAGACACGGGCGAACAGGGTGACGTTCTCCCGGCCGGTGAGGGCGGCGTCGGCGGACAGCTGCTGGGGGACGTAGCCCAGCAGGCGGCGTACGGCCATCCGGTCGCGGGCGGGGTCGTGGCCGAAGACGCGGACCATGCCGGCGGGGACCGGCAGCAGCGTGGTGATGCAGCGGATCGCCGTGGTCTTCCCGGCCCCGTTGGGCCCGAGCAGCCCGAACACCTCTCCCTCGCCCACGGCCAGGTCCAGGCCGTCGACGGCCTTGGTGCCGCCGAAGGCGTGGGCGAGTCCGGTGCAGGTGACCGCGTCGTCGGCCGCGGCCCGCTCGGCGGCGGCCTCGGCGGTGTCCTTCGTCATGGTCGGTCGGCCTCCTCACGCAGGTTGTCGGCCAGCCTGCGCAGGGCGGGGATCGCGGCGCGCAGGGCGTCCCGGTCGGCCTGGTCGAGCCGGTCGACCTGGCGGCGGACCAGGGCCGCCCGGCGCTCGCGCCAGTCGCGCAGTCGGGTCCCGGCGGCCTCGGTGAGCCGCAGCCGGGCGGCCCGCCGGTCGGCGGGGTCCGTCTCACGGACCAGTTGCCCGTCCCGGACCAGCCGGTTGACCAGTGTCGACACGGAGTTGCCCGCCAGGTGCAGCTCCTTGGCGGCCTCCGAGACACCGATGCCGGGGCGCGCCTCGACCAGGCGCAGCAGTTCCACCTCGGCGCCGCGCAGCCGCGGCACGGTCAGCCCGGCGCGCAGCCGGCGCCGGATCGGCCGCAGGACGCCGACGAGCGCGTCGGCCAGCTCCTCCGCGTAGGCCTCCGGCTCCACTTCGGTGTCGGTCTCCGCTTCCACGACGGCAGATTACCTCTGTGACAGAGGTAAGTGCCCCAAGAGACGGTCAAGACGGCGCGACCGCGGGATTCACGCCGGATCACACGCGGTCACTGAAATTCCCAATATTCACCGCGACAGCATTTCCGGAACCCATCGCTCTACGATTCAGAATCATCCGGTCGCGCACCGTCACCGAATTCCGGAATTGTTTCAGAATCGCCGACATCGGGAATCCGCATTTCAGTGCTTCGGACAGGAGGCACGTCCGTGGGAGCCGGCGCGCCGGGCCCCGATGTCTGTCCCCCAGGTCCGAGCCCCGCGCCTCCCGCGGTGTCCGTCCATCGAGCACCTGCTGAGGGAGGCGCAGCGTATGCGTACCACCGGCAGAACGAAGTCTCATCCGCACGACGACGCCCCCGACACCGCGGCGGCGTTCGATCGGCTCGCGCGACTGCCGGACGGCCCCGAGCGCAAGGCGCTCCGGGACGAACTGGTCCAGGTGTGGCTGCCGATGGCCGAGCGGATCGCCGTCCGGTTCCGCGGGCGCGGCGAGGCCCTGGAGGATCTGTACCAGGTGGCGGCGCTCGGCCTGGTCAAGGCCGTCGACCACTACGATCCGGCGCGCGGCTACGCGTTCGAGGCGTACGCCGTGCCGACCGTGACCGGGGAGATCAAGCGGCACTTCCGCGACCACATGTGGACGCTGCACGTGCCGCGCCGGGTCCAGGACCTGCGCAACCGGGTGCGGCGCGCGGCGAAGGAGCTGGCGCAGACCACTCCGGGCCGGGCACCGACCGTCGCCGAGATCGCCGAGTACACCCATCTGAGCGTGAGCGACGTGCACACCGGCATGGAGGCCCTGGACTGCTTCGCCGCGCTCTCCCTGGAGGCGGAGGTGCCGGGCACCGAGGGCTACGCGCTCGGCGACGGCCTGGGCGAGGCCGACCCGCGCTACGACCTCGTGGTGGACCGGGTGGCCGTCAAACCGTGTCTGGAGGCGCTGCCCGAACGCGAGCGCATGATCCTCTACCTGCGCTTCTTCCGGGGCATGACACAGAGCCGGATCGCACAGCAGCTCGGGATCTCGCAGATGCACGTCTCACGGCTGCTCAGCGGCTGCTTCGCCCAGCTGCGCGAGGAGTTGCTCGCCGAGACGCTCTGAACGCCGGCGCCCCGGTCACCCCGGCCGTTCGCCCGGCTGACGCCCCGCTCGAGCGTCCGGTCGGGTGACCGGTGCGGGCCGGGCACCGTTTCGGCGGCATCGGGAGGGTACTCGGCAGGCGCCCCAGGGCGTTCCCGTCGGACACTGGTGTGAGACCGGTGGCCACCGGTCGACGAAAACCAGGACGTGCGATGAACCACGACGCGACACCCTCCAGCCACCCCGAGACCGGCGTCCTCTCCACCCACTCGGTGTGCGGCGCGCCCTGCTGGGTCAGCCTGACCAGCCGCGACCTGGAGGCCACCGAGAACTTCTACCACGCCGTGCTGGGCTGGGACTGGCGCTCGACGGCCAAGCTCGGTGAACACTTCCGGATCGCGCTCGCCGACGGTGCGCCGGTCGCGGGGATCGCGGCCGTGGCCTCCATGTGGCAGATGGCGGTGGCCTGGACCCCGTACTTCGCCGTGCCCAGCGCCGACGACGCCGTCTCACGGGTGCAGGAGCGCGGCGGTACGGCGGCGGTCGGTCCGATCTCGCTGCCGCCCGGGCGGGCCGCCCTGCTGGCCGACCGGGACGGCGCGACCTTCGGGATCTGGGAGGGCGAGCTGTTCACCGACTGGGAGACGTGGCGCAAGGCCGCGCCCGCCTTCATCCGGCTGCACACGCGTGACGCGTTCGACGCCGCCATGTTCTACGGCGAGGTCCTGGACTGGGCCTCGGACCGGCCCGGCTGCTGCCAGGTCCGGTACGAGGGCGAGGAGGTCGTGCTGCGCAGCCACGGCGAGGTGGTGGCCCGCATCGAGTCGGGGGCGCTGGAGGCGGCCCCCGACCCCACGATCCGCCCGCACTGGCAGATCCACTTCCGGGTGGCGGACGTGGCCGCCTGCGTACGGGCCGCCGAGTGCCACGGCGGCAGCGTCCTGCGCGAGGGCGCCGAGGAGGCCGTGCTGCGCGACGCGGACGGCGCCCAGTTCACGGTGACCTCGCGCCGGGAGATCTGAACCGGCCGCGAGGAGACCCGGACCTTCAGCGTGCCGTCCTCGGCGGCCGGGACAGCAGGACCAGGCTGCGGGACTCCACCAGGAGGTCACCGGCCGGCTTGTGCTCGGCCTCGTCCGGGGGACCGTGGGGTTCTGCCGTGTCGAGGACCGTGGTCCAGCGCTCGCCGTAGGCGGGGCCCGGCAGACGGAAGTCGACCGCTTCCCAGTAGCCGTTGAGCAGCAGCAGGAACGAGTCGTCCACCACGCGCCGGCCCTTGCGGTCGGGCTCGGCGATGGCGTCGCCGTTGAGGAAGACCATCACCGAGTGCGCGTCGGAGCGCAGCCAGTCCTCCTCGGTCATCTCGCGGCCGTCCGGGAGCATCCACACCAGGTCCGGCAGCGGCTGGTCGTCGCGGGTCGCCGTCTCGCCCTGGAAGAAGCGGCGGCGGCGCAGCACGGGATGGGCGGCGCGCAGGGCGATGACGTACCGCGTGAAGTCCGCGAGCTCCCGCTGCGCGGCGGTCGGCCGCCAGTCGATCCAGGAGACCTCGTTGTCCTGGCAGTAGGCGTTGTTGTTGCCACGCTGGGTGCGACCCAGCTCGTCGCCGTGGCAGAGCATCGGGATGCCCTGGGAGAGCAGCAGCGTGGCCAGCAGGTTGCGCTGCTGGCGGGCGCGCAGGGCGAGGATCGCCGGGTCCTTGGTCTCCCCCTCGGCGCCGCAGTTCCAGGACCGGTTGGCGCTCTCCCCGTCCCGGTTGCCCTCGCCGTTGGCCTCGTTGTGCTTGTCGTTGTACGACACCAGGTCGCGCAGGGTGAAACCGTCGTGCGCGGTCACGAAGTTGACGCTGGCGCGCGGCCGGCGGCGGTTGTGGGCGTACAGGTCCGCGGAGCCCGTCAGACGGGAGGCGAAGTCGCCGAGCGTGTGCTCCTCGCCGCGCCAGAAGTCCCGTACCGCGTCCCGGTACAGGCCGTTCCACTCCGACCACAGCGGCGGGAAGTTTCCCACCTGGTAGCCGCCCTCGCCGACGTCCCACGGCTCGGCGATCAGCTTCACCCGGCTGATCACCGGGTCCTGCTGGATCAGGTCGAAGAACGCCGACAGCCGGTCCACCTCGTGGAACTGCCGGGCCAGGGTGGCCGCCAGGTCGAAGCGGAAGCCGTCGACGTGCATCTCGGTGACCCAGTACCGCAGCGAGTCCATGATCAGCTGGAGTACGTAGGGGTGGCGCATCAGGAGGCTGTTGCCGGTGCCGGTGGTGTCGTAGTAGTGCGCCCAGTCGCCGTCGACGAGGCGGTAGTAGGAGGCGTTGTCGATGCCGCGGAAGGACAGGGTGGGGCCCTTCTCGTTGCCCTCGGCGGTGTGGTTGTAGACGACGTCGAGGATCACCTCGAGGCCGGCCGCGTGCAGCGCCCTGACCATCGACTTGAACTCGGCGACCTGCTCGCCGCGGGTGCCGCGGGCGGCGTAGCCGTTGTGCGGCGCGAAGAAGCCGATGGTGTTGTAGCCCCAGTAGTTGGCAAGGCCCCGGCCCTGGAGCACACCGTCGTGGACGAACTGGTGCACCGGCATCAGTTCGACGGCCGTCACGCCCAGCGAGGTCAGGTGCTCGATCACCGCCGGGTGCGCCAACCCGGCGTAGGTGCCGCGCAGTTCGGGCGGCACGTCGGGGTGGGTGCGGGTCAGGCCGCGCACATGCGCCTCGTAGATCACGGTGTCGGAGTACGCCCGCCGCGGCGGGCGGTCGTCGCCCCAGTCGAAGGCGGGGTCGGTGACCACGCCGAGCATGGTGTGCCCGGCGCTGTCGGCCGGATCGGGGCCGTGCGGGGCGCGCTCGTACAGGGAGGGGTGGTTGTCGATCTGCCCGTCCACCGCCCTGGCGTAGGGGTCCAGGAGCAGCTTTCTCGGGTTGCAGCGGTGGCCGGCCGCCGGGTGCCAAGGCCCGTGCACCCGGTAGCCGTAGCGCTGCCCGGGCCCGACGCCGGGCAGATAGCCGTGCCACACGAAGCCGTCGGCCTCGGTCAGCGGGACGTGGCGATGGGTGCCGGCCTCGTCCACGAGGACGAGTTCGACGTGTTCGGCGACCTCGCTGAACAGCGCGAAGTTGGTGCCCTCGCCGTCGTAGGCGGCGCCCAGCGGGTAGGGGTACCCGCTCCACACGGGAACGGGTACCCCTTTATGGCGCCCGCGCGCGGTCACCGGGCCTCCTCCAGGACGGCCGCCTCCAGGATGTCCTCCGGGCCGCTCGGCGGAGAGGCCAGCGCGGCGACCGGCATGGCACGGGGCGTCTTCAGGCCCTCGCGCAGGGTCGGCTCGGGAGCCCTCGGGACCAGCGGGACACGCACCCCGGCGCGGGCCCGCTGCGAGAACCAGATGACCTTGCTGCCGGTCTCGGAGGCGCAGCAGCCCCAGCCGTCGCTCGTCGCCGCGATGCGGGCCAGGCAGCTGCGCAGGTCCTGGTCCGGGCGCAGGTCGTGGTTGTTCTCCCCGACGGCGGTGATGAGGTGCTGGCCGGTCCACCACATCTCGATGGACGTGTGCTTGTCGCGGGCGTGCTCGTCGATGGCCTTCAGCAGCATCTCGGCTCCCCCGCACACGGGTTCGACGAGGTCCTCCAGGTCCCAGAAGCGGAGGTGAGCGGCCAGGATGCGCCTGACCTGTCCGACCCGTTCCGGGCTGACTTCCACGTCGAGGTGGTAGTAGCAGGGCACTGCGGTCTTCATCGTCGTTGGCTCCTCACGGCGAGGCTCGCGCTTGCTCAAGGCCCCTGTGTCGGGCTCAGCCCCCGAGTACGAAGCGTGAGCACGTGTTGCCTCTGAGTCAGATCCCACACTGAGCGCGCTACGCCATTCGTGCAACCCGAGCGGTCGGCGAGGAGGCGTCGGGCGCTCTGGCCAGGACCGCGGCGATCAGGCGAAACACGCTGGTTGAAGATCCAACAGGACGGTGGGTCGTTGAACGTGCACCATGAGTGAAAGTCTCGAGCGCCGTGAACGGGACCCGTGCCTCCGCGGGCGCGGTCACCGCCCCGACCGTCGGGGAAACGTGCCCATCGAGCGCATCCGAAAGGTGAACGGCGCCATGCTGCTACCCGCCAAGGCCGAAGTCGCACGGCATCTGCGGCACTACCGGGCGTGGGAACGCGCGATGCTCGCGTCCCCCGACGACCGCAGGGTGCGGGCCACCTTCGAGGATTCGGGCTACACCCTGTGCGTGCTGATGGGCAAGCGCTGCGCACGGGAGGCCGCGGACGCCGCGGAGCGCTATCTGCGCACCAACCTCGTCACCTATCTGCGTGAGCAGAGCAGCGGCCGGCCGCACGTCGGTGTCGTCACACGGCGCAACCGGCGCACGGCGAAGAAGAGGCGTTCGCCCGCCGGGGCATAGAGCCCACCGGGACGCAGAGCCCACCAGGACGCGAGGCCCACCAGGACGCGAGGCCAACCGAGATTCGAAATCCGCCGGGACTCGAAATCCGCCGGGTCACGAGCCCACCGGGTCACCGAGCCCCCGGGTGCGTGGAGCCACGCCCCCGCATGCCCTCCCCGGGCAGGACATGCCGGGGAGGGCGCCGAGAAGGACATGCCGAGAAGACGCGGTTCCCGGCCGGGCGCGAGCCCGGCCTCAAGCACGGTGGAGGTGACACCATGAGTTCGACCCCGAGTTCGACCACGGTCCCCGGCCGCATTCCGGTGCGGGACGTCCGCCCGGCCGTGGAGTACGGCCGTCGTCCGGCCAAGGCGGTGACCGGCGAGTCGTTCCAGGTCACCGCCACCGTGTTCCGCGAGGGCCATGACGCCGTGGCCGCCAACGCGGTACTCACCGATCCGGAGGGCCGTCCGGGTCCCTGGACGCCGATGCGCGAGCTGGCGCCGGGCAGCGACCGCTGGGGAGCCGAGGTCACCCCGGACGCGCCCGGGCGCTGGACGTATCACGTGGAGGCCTGGAGCGATCCGGTCGCCACCTGGCGGCACACCGCCTGTATCAAGGTGCCGGCCGGCATCGACGCCGGGCTGGTGCTGGAGGAGGGCACCGCGCTCCTCGAGCGTGCCGCGGCCGGGGTCCCGCAGGGACCGGAGCGCGACACGGTGCTGGCCGCCGCCGAGGTGGTGGGCGACGACTCGCTTCAGGTCATGACGCGGCTGGCGGCGGCGTTGACGCCGGAGGTGGACGCGATGCTGGCCCGGTATCCGCTGCGGGAGCTGGTCACCGCCTCCGACGCGATGCCGCTGCTGGTGGAGCGGGAGCGGGCCCTGTACGGCGCCTGGTACGAGTTCTTCCCCCGCTCCGAGGGCACGCCCGAGCAGCCGCACGGCACCTTCACCACCGCCGCCCG
>NZ_JBEXZD010000075.1:0-41269 GCF_040628575.1 Streptomyces sp. NPDC006393 | reverse complement strand
GCGACGACGGTGGGGATCTTCTCGGTGCTGCGCTCAGCCACGGCCGTACCTCTCCTCAGCCTTCCAGAAGTAGACGAAGCCGCCGATGCCGGCGAGCAGTGCCCAGCCCAGCGCGAAGGCCCACACGTGGTGCGGGAGCTGCTTGGCGTGGAAGCTGTCGATCAGCGCGAAGCGCATCAGGTCGATGTAGACGGCGGCCGGGTTGGCCTCCAGCAGCACCTCCACCACGTGCGGCAGGTTGCTGTGGCGCAGCGTGGCGTCGATGCTGAACATCACGCCCGAGACGTACATCCAGGTGCGCAGGATGAACGGCATCAGCTGTGCCATGTCCGGCGTCTTGGCGCCCACCCGGGCCATGACCATCGAGATGCCGGCGTTGAAGACGAACTGAAGGAACAGCACCGGGATCGTCAGGACCCAGGACAGACCGACCGGGACGCCGGCGCAGAACAGGATGATCACCAGCGCGGCCATCGAGAACAGCAGCTGCTGGAGCTGCTGGAGCGCGAAGGAGATGGGCAGCGCGGCGCGCGGGAAGTGCAGGGCCCGCACCAGGCCGAGGTTGCCGGAGATGGCCCGGGTGCCCGCCATGATCGAGCTCTGCGTGAAAGTCCATACGAACACGCCCGTGACCAGGAACGGGATGTAGTCCTTCACGCCGTGCTTGGTGCCCATCAGCACGCCGAAGATGAAGTAGTAGACCGCCGCGTTCAGCAGCGGGGTGGCCACCTGCCAGACCTGGCCGAGCTTGGCCTGGCTGTACTGGGCGGTCAGCTTGGCGGTGGCGAAGGCGGTGATGAAGTGGCGCCGCGCCCACAGCTGGCGGACGTAGGCCGGCAGGGAGGGGCGCGCGCCGCTGACGGACAGGCCGTGACGGGCGGCGAGCGCCGAGAGGTCGTCCTCGGCCTCGGCCGGGATCGTGGGCGGTGTGTGGAGGACCTGGCTCACATCCGCTGCTTTCGTCGGGAGGAGGGGCTGCGGACGTCCGGTTCCGCGTTGGCCGTCCGTTTCCTTACGGTTCTCTTCACGTTCTCTTACGTCGGGACGGGACCGTATCGTCGCAACGTGAGCGTACGGCCAGGGGACGTCGGGACGCAACCGTTTCGTCGTAACGCCCTATGCTGGACGGCATGACGACGAACGCCGGCGAACCCCAGACACGTCCGCGCCGCCGTGCCCCTGCCGGGGCGGCCGTACTCCGTGCGGACGTGACGGAGGCGATCCGGGCCGCCGTCTTCGCGGAGCTGGCGTCCGTCGGCTACGCGCGGATGTCCATCGAGGGGATCGCGCGGCGCGCGGGGGTCGGCAAGACGGCGGTGTACCGCCGCTGGCGTTCCAAGCTGCACCTGGTGCTCGACGTCGTCTCCGCGCTCGCGGTCCAGGGCCTGCCCGCACCCGACACCGGCTCCCTGGAGTCCGATCTCCGGCTGCTCTACGAGGTGACCTCGCGCGCCCTGCGCCACCCCGTGGCCTCGCAGGTCATCCCCGACCTCCAGGCCGAGGCGGCCCGCAACCCCGACATCGCCGAGGCCATGCAGAAGGCCCTGCGCGACGGCCAGGAGAGCGTCGCCAGCAGCATCCTCGCCGCGGCCGGACAGCGCGGCGAGATCCGCCCCGGGCTCGACCGGGACCTCGCCCTCGACCTGATCTCGGGCCCCCTGTACTGGCGCGCGGTCGTCATCCGTTCCCCGAAGCTCCCCAAGGGCTACCTGGACGGGCTGGCCCGGGGCACCGCGGAGGCGCTCAAGGCGCTGTGAGCCGCGCGGCGGCCTCCCGGACCTCCCGGAGCGGAGCCCTTCCGGAACCTTCCGCAACCTTCCGGAACCTTCCGGAACGCGACCGGGCCCGCCGAAGCGGGCCCGGGGAGGGCATGAGCGGGTGACCGGAAGGCCTGGGGGCGAGGGCCCGGGAAGGACCCGCGGCGGCCGGGCCGGCCCGACGGGGTCGGTACGCGTCCCGTCAGTCGCGAGCCGCCTGCGGGTGGTGGCGCAGCCAGCCCTGCCAGGCCGAGGTGATCATGTCGTGGACGTCGAGGCGCGCCTTCCAGCCGAGCTCGGTGGCGATGCGGTCGGCGGAGGCGACGACGCGCGCCGGGTCGCCGGGGCGGCGGGGGGTGACCGTCGGGGCGCGGTCGTGGCCGGTGACGGCGTTGATGGTGTCGATCATCTCGCGCACCGACACGCCCTCGCCGCGGCCGACGTTCAGGGTCAGGTCGAGGCCGGGCGAGGACTGGAGCGCGCGGGCCGTGGCCACATGGGCCTCCGCGAGGTCCACCACGTGGATGTAGTCGCGGATGCAGGTGCCGTCGGGCGTGGGGTAGTCGTCGCCGAAGACGCGCGGGGGCGCGTTCTCCGTCAGCTTCTCGAAGACCATGGGGACGAGGTTGAACACACCGGTGTCCGCCAGCTCCGGGCTCGCCGCGCCCGCGACGTTGAAGTAGCGCAGGGACGCCGTGGACAGGCCCGCGGCCCGGCCGGTCGCGCGGACCAGCCACTCGCCCGCCAGTTTCGTCTCGCCGTACGGGCTCATGGGCAGGCACGGCGTCTCCTCGGTGACCAGGTCCACGTCCGGCATCCCGTACACGGCGGCCGAGGACGAGAAGACGAACGCCGAGACATCCGCCGCCGTCACCGCTTCCAGCAGGACGCGCAGGCCCTCGACGTTCTCCCGGTAGTAGCGCAGCGGCTGGTCCACCGACTCGCCCACCTGCTTCTTCGCGGCCAGGTGCACCACACCGGTGACGTCGTGCTCGGCGAGGGCCCGCGCCAGGCGGTCACCGTCCAGCGTGGAGCCCACCACCAGCGGGATCCCGTCCGGGACCCGGCCGGCGTCGCCGGTGGCCAGGTCGTCGTACACCACGGCCCGCTCGCCCGCTCGCGTCATCGCACGCACGACGTGCGCTCCGATGTAGCCGGCGCCGCCGGTGATCAGCCAGGTCATGTCGGGCGTCTCCTCGTCAGTCGGAGTCAGTGGTGCGGGTCGATGTCAGTGGTGCGGGTCTATGTCAGTGATGCGGGTCGGAGTCAGTGGTGCGGGTCGGAGTCGGCCGGATGCGGCCGGCATCGGCCGGAAGCAAGGTGGGCGCGGTGCGGGACGCCCGGGCGGCTCAGGGCAGCAGACGGCGGAGTCTGCCGCGGAGCACCGTGGCGGCGCCGCGCAGACCGGTCGCCACGCGCACGGCGAGCGCGCCGGAGTGCGTGGCGTAGGGCTGGGCCAGCAGGATGCCGAACCTCAGGCTCGGCACGACGCTGCGGCGCAGCAGCCCGGCGCCCGCGCGGGCGTGCGCCGTCATCTGCCGGGAGGTGCCGTCGGCGAAGCTCAGCCGCAGGCGCAGGTCCCACGTCCCGGCGCCGAGCGCCGCCAGGTCCACGGCCGTCTCGGCCGACCAGCCGCCGCCGGAGGAGCGGGTGAGGGGGACGGTGGTGCGCCGGGCCGGCCGGTCCGTCTCCCGGTGCCGCCACTCCACCTCCAGCTCGCGGGGGCCCGCGGCGGCCACCCGGCCGTACATCTCGTGCAGGCGCAGCCGCAGCACGGAGGCACGCGCGCGGGGGCGCAGCGCCGCGTCCACGCAGAGCGGGAGGAGGTGCGCCGGCCGGGTCTGGCACGCCTCCAGGGTGACCTGGGGCAGATCGTCCGCCCAGACGGGTGTGGAGTGCCGGTCCCGCGCGTAGGGCGGGCACAGCCGGGCCGGGCGGGCGGCGAGCTCCTTCAGCCGGGGCAGGTCGCGCGGCTCGGGCGAGGCCAGGATCACCCGTGCGAGGAGCCTGCCGGGCGCCGACGGGTTGACGGTCCAGTCGCCCGCGTCGTACTCCGCGAGGTACTCCCGCGTGTGCGTCCACCACGCGCGCCGGTACTCCGCGTCGCGCAGGTGCAGCTCGCGGGCGTACATGCGCAGCTCGTGGTCGAGGAACTTGGTGCGGGCGGCCCGCGCGAGCTCCTTGCGTCCGGCGCCCAGCAGGATCTCGTACGCCTGCCGGCTCGCCTCGATGCGTGCCCGCCAGTTGTCGACGTGCGCGCGGTCCAGCGAGATGGACAGCCGGTCGGCGGAGCGCCGCACGTGCCACAGGTAGACCCGGTCGGGGACGAGGGCCGTCCGCGGCCCGGCGGCCAGCAGCCGCGCGGTGAACACGAAGTCCTCGTAGGGGAAGCGGCCGTCGGGGAAGCGGATGTCGTGCCCGCGCAGGAAGTCGGTGCGGTACAGCTTGTTGACGCAGAGGGTGTCGTGGACCAGGGCGGGCAGCCGCTCGGGCTGCGTCAGCACGGCACGCCGCTCGTACAACGCCGCCTGCCAGGGCACCTCGCGCCCCGAGGGCAGTTCCCGGCGCACGCACAGGCCGGCCGCGACGTCCGCGCGTTCCTCCTCGGCGGCCGTCAGCAGCGCCTGCACCGCGCCCGCCGGCAGCTCGTCGTCGCTGTCCAGGAACATCACGTACGGCGAGGTCACCGCGTCGATGCCGGTGTTGCGCGGGCTGCCGCAGCCGCCGCTGTTGGTCTCCCGCCGGATCACCCGCAGTCTCGGTTCGGCGGCGGCGAGGCCGGTCAGAAGCTCGTGACTGCCGTCCGTCGAGCAGTCGTCGACGGCGACGACCTCGCGGACGGCGGGGCCCTGCGCGAGCGCCGAGCGCACCGCGTGGGCGATGTGGGCGGCGTCGTTGTATCCGATGACGACGACGCCGACGTGAGGTGTCGGTTGGGGGGTCTCGTCGGGGCTCTGGCTCTGGTGGGGGTGCATGGAGTCCACGGGCAGGGAATCGTAGGTACGGACGGTAATCTCCCGTTAAGAGAGAGTTGGCGTCCGGTGCGGAAGACGGTGTGCGTCCGGCTCGGGTTGCCTTGCGGGTACCCCCGGATTCGTCGAGCGCCACAGCCGGACGAACGAGAGTACCGCCGCCGAGGCGAGCAGACCGTTGCGTCCGAGCATCAGGGCGCACCCCGTCCAGGTGCAGCCCGCCACCTGGGAATAGAACATCGGGTAGGCGATCACGCTGACCAGGCTCGCCGCCGCGATCAGCGCCGCCACCGGGCGCTGCGCGGTCTGCCGTGACGTCAGACACACCGCGGCCAGCCCGAGCAGCCACACCATGTACTGCGGGCTGATCACCCTGCTGGTCACGGTGAACAGCAGCACGGCGCTCAGCGCCGCGTCGTAGGGCGTGGCCGGAGTCCGGTGCCGGGCCCGGACCCGCCACAGCAGCAGCAGGGCGAAGGCCACCGCGGACAGCGCCAGCGCCAGGTGCGCCACGGTGGCCACGTGCGGCCCGGTGAACTCCAGTGCCCCGTACTGGTACCGCACCGTTCCCGGCCAGCCGGCGTGCGTCGCGAGGGCCAGTGCCGTGCCGCCGAACGACTCGATCTGCACGCCCCGGTCGCCCTGCTGGCGCACGAAGGCCAGCGGGTTGCGGAACACGCCGGCGAGCAGCAGGCCGACGACGGACCCCGTGGCGGCCGCCCACGTCCACGCCGAGCGGCTCGTACGGCCCCTGGGCGTGCCCAGCAGCACCAGCGCCGGCCACACCTTCACCAGCGCGCCCAGCGCGGCGAACGCCCCGCACGCGCGCGGGGAGCGCCCGAGCGTCAGCAGGGCGAGCACGGCGATGGCGGTGACCTGGACGTCGTAGCGGGCCAGCGGGACGTGCAGCAGCAGCGGCAGGCCCAGCGTCCAGTAGCCGGCACCGCGCAGGCTGCGGCCGGGGCGGGTGCCCGCGCGGGCCAGCGCCAGCGTGATCAGGGCGTCGGCGGCCAGGGTGAGCGCCACGAACCCCTGGAAGTACGTCAGGCCGGGCAGCAGCGCGGGCGACAGCAGCACCACCCCGGCGCCCGGCGGGTACTGCCACAGCGTGTCGTGCGCCGGGAAGGCGCCGTGGGAGAGAACGGTGTACCAGTTCCGGTACAGCAGCCACACCTCGCGCGCCACCGCGCCCCGGCCCAGCAGGGGCAGCGACTCGTGCGTGAGCAGCCACAGCATCAGGGCGCGGGTGAGCAGCCAGGTGGCCGTCAGGGCGAGGAGGCGGCGTCTGGCCACCGCACGCGTGAGGGCACGCGGCACGCTCCGGAAGGCACTCATCACGGCGGATCGTAAACCGCGTGAATGTCGTGTTCGTGCCGATACGCCGTCGCCCGCGTGAAGACACGGCCAACCGCATCACACCGGCCACGCGTCACGCCGACTGTGCGTCGCACCGGTCGCGCGTCACACCGGCCACGCGTCACGCCGACTGTGTGTCGCACCGGTCGCGCGTCGCACCGGCCACGTGTGGCACCGGTCACGCGTCGCGCCGGCCGTGCGCCGCGCCGGTCACGCGTGGCACTGGCCACGCTCGGCGCCTGCCATGCGTCAGGCCCGCCATGCGTCGCACCGGCCACGCTCGGCGCCCGCCACGCGTCGCACCGGCCACGCTCGGCGCCCGCCATGCGTCAGACCCGTCGCGCGTCGCGCCGGCCGCGCGGTCACCCGCAGTCCGGTGGCTCCTCCAGTGCCGCCGCGTCGAGCGCGCCGGTGAGCCGGTCGAGCCGGGCGTGCAGGTCGGTGATCTCCTCGAGGGTGAAGCCGGTCGCCGCCATGATCCGGCGCGGCACCAGCGCGGCGCGCTCGCGCAGCGCCGCGCCCTGACCGGTCAGCAGCACCTCGACCGACCGCTCGTCCCGCGTGCTGCGCTCCCGGCGCACCAGACCGGCCGCCTCCAGCCGCTTGAGCAGCGGGGAGAGGGTGCCGGAGTCGAGGCGCAGATGCTCGCCGAGCCTCTTCACGGGCGTCCGGCCGTGTCCCCACAGCACCAGCATCACCAGGTACTGCGGATAGGTCAGCCCGAGTTCCTTCAGGAGCACGCGGTAGACGCTGTTGAAGGCGCGCGAGGCGGCGTGCAGCGAGAAGCAGATCTGGCGGTCCAGGCGCAGCCAGTCCTCCGGCACGGTGTCGGGCGCGGTGTCCGGCGGGGCGCTGGGCGGAACCTCGGTCGTCATGCCCCCAGGATAGCCGGGCGTCATTAAGTTGTGCACAACTGAATTGCGTGCTCTACTTGTCTCCGGACGCCAGGACACCCGGTCCACGGACGTCCGCCCGACGTCGTACGACGTCCGCACACTCTCCGAGAGGGATGGTCTTCATGGACGCGCTCTACACCGCCGTCGCCACCGCCACCCACGGCCGCGACGGCCGTGCCTACACCTCCGACGGCAAGCTGGACGTGCAGCTGGCCCCGCCGGTGGAGCTCGGCGGCAACGGGCAGGGCACCAACCCCGAGCAGCTGTTCGCCGCCGGCTACGCCGCCTGCTTCGCCAGCGCGCTCGCCCTCGTCGGCCGCCAGGCCAAGGTGGACGTGAGCGACGCCGCGGTCACCGGCGAGGTCGGCCTCGGCAAGCAGGGCGAGGGCTTCGCGCTCGCCGTCACCCTGCGCGTCGAGCTGCCCGACACCGTGGACCAGGCCACCGGCCGCAAGCTGGTCGAGCAGGCCCACCAGGTCTGCCCGTACTCCAACGCCACCCGCGGCAACATCCCGGTCGAACTCGTCGTCGAGTAGCCGGCCGGCCGGCGCCCTCCTCGCCGCCGGGCCGCACGGGCCCTCCTCGCCCCCGCGCCCGCTCACCCCCCGACCCGCGCCAGCACCTCCCCGGTCCGCCGGCTCCACGCCACCACCACCGCCTCCCGCGGCGCCGCACGCCACCGCGGCAGCAGCAGCCAGCGCACGTGGTAGCGGCGGACGACGGCGGCACGGCCGGCGCGGGTCGTCGCCGGGTCGAGGTAGGCGCGGACGGCGGCGGCCCGCCGCTGCCGCTCCCGCTCGTCGAGCGCGATGTCCGGCCAGTACGGCGCGACCAGGTTCACGCCGTACCCGGCGATCGCGTGCCGCGCGTAGTAGCCGTCGGCGAGCACCACGTCGCCGCGCCGCATCCACCGCGCCGCCCAGTCGTACGACGGCCAGCGCGGCGGCTGGTCGAAGCCGACCGGGTCCAGCGAGCGCGGGACCACCGCCCCCGCCTGCACGCTCAGGAACCCCACGCAGGCGCCGGCGGCGGCGAGCATGCCCAGCAGACGGCGCCACGGCGTCCAGGGCCGGGGGGCCGAGAGTTCCACGGCGAGCGCGAGCTGCGGCCCCAGCAGGGCCGGGCCGAGGATCCGGCCGTAGGTGAAGTGGCCGCTGAACCACCCGTACGCCACGACGAGGCAGTCCAGCAGGAACATCAGCACCAGCGGGTCCCGCCCCCGCGACCGGCGCGCCCGCCGCCACAGCGCCGGCACACCGAGCAGGACCAGCCAGAAGTGGCCGCCGAGGTCGTCGTAGAGCACCCGGTGCAGCCCGTCCAGCCGGTCGTCCCCGACCAGCGCGAACACGTCGAAATACGGCCAGATCCCGGCGAGCGCGAGCGCCACGGCCGCCGTCAGGAACCAGCGGCCCGCCACCTGGGGCCGCCACCCGCGCTGCCAGGCCGCCACGCACGCCAGGGCCCCCACCGCGGCGGCCACGAACGTGATCGGGTGCACCAGCAGGACCAGCCCGTACAGCGCGCCCAGTCCCGCGTAACCGCCGAGTCCGCGCAGCCCGCTCGGCCCCACGAACCGCACCCGTTCCGCGTCCCGCGCCCGTGCCGCCGTCAGCGCCCATGCCCACAGCGTCAGGCCGAGCGCGCACGCCGACGGATAGCCGAGGTTCTCCGTCATCGACATCAGCGCGAGATAGCCGCTCCACGAGGCCCGCTCGGTGCCCCACAGCAGGGTCACCGCGCCCAGTGCGAGCACCGGCGCCCAGGGCCGCGGGGTCAGCACCCGCACGAACCGCCCGAGCCCGGTCAGCAGCACCAGCAGGTTGAGCGGCCCGGCCAGGCGCAGCACATGCCGGCCGGACAGCCCGGTCCACCGGGCGAACACGCCCTCCACGAGGGCGTACGGCGAGTAGTACGGGCTGCCCGCGCCCGGCAGGTCCGCCATCGGGTGGCGCGGATGCAGCAGATCCGCCGTGAGGCGTTCGATCACCGCCGCGTGCTGGCCGGCGTCGCAGCACTGCGGCAGGCGCCAGTACGCCAGCGTCATCACCAGCCAGAACAGGGCGCCGCACACCTGGTACGGGCCCGGGCGCCGGGAGCGGGCGGCAGGCGCGGACGCTCCGCGCGCGGAGCGCCGCCGGACGAGGACGCCGCTGCTCACCGGACCGGGGCCGGGGAGCGGGCTGCCACCAGGACGGGAGCGGAGACCGCCGCCGGGCCGGGAGCGGGGACGGACAGGGATCTACGGGACATTAACCGTATATTCCCAATATCGTCGGCCGGGTCAGCGACCCCTGCCCTGGGTCACCTCATCGGGTGAGCGGGTTCTGGTGACGGCGCCCACCGTCTGCGCCCGCTGTCTGCGCCCGCTGTCTCCCGCTCGCCCTCGCCGCACGGGCTCATGACGGTGCGAGCCGGTCGTGGCCGCAGGACTGGGCGGGCAGCTGCGCGGCGACCGCCCGGGGGCGCTCGGCCGGCGACGGCGCCGGCGGGGTCCACCCGTCCTCGCCGAGGATCAGCGTGCGCACCACCCGCTCGGCCGCCCAGCCGTCGTCGAACTCGCAGAACCGCGCCCGGAAGGCCGCCCGCAGCCGCGCCGACTCCTCGTCCCGCCAGCTCCCGGAGGCCAGCAGCCACGCCAGCTCGCGGTAGGAGCGCGACACATGACCCGGTGCCTCGGCGGTGACGTCGAAGTAGACGCCCCGGCTCGCCACGTACGCGCCCCAGTCGTCTGCGTGCACCACGATCGGCCGGTCCAGGTTGGCGTAGTCGAACATCAGGGCCGAGTAGTCGGTGACCAGCACGTCGGAGGCGAGCATCACGTCCTCGACGTACGGCTCGTCGGTCGCGTCGACGAGCACCCCGCGCCGGTGCAGTTCGGCCAGGCCCATGCCGCGCACCGGGCCGGACGCGAGCGAGGGGTGCAGACGGACGACGAGCGTGTGGCCCTCGCCGAGGTCCTCGGCGAACCGGGCCAGGTCGACGCGCTCGACATGGCCGCCGCGCCGGTACTCGCGGCGGGTCGGGGCGTACAGCACCACCGTGTGGTCCGCCGGGATGCCGAGCCGGGCGCGCACGGCCGCGCCGACCGCCTCGCCCGCGCCGACCGCCTCGCCGCCGCCGAACGCGCCGCCCGCGCCGAACGCCCCGCCCGTGCCCATCGATCCGCCCGCGTGCGCGGCGCCCACGAGCACGTCGTTGCGCGGGCTGCCGGTGCGCGCGGAGACGAAGTCGCACGGGTAGGCCCGCTCCCAGACCAGCTCCGAGTGGCGGTTGGCGACCAGGCTGTGGTCCCAGCGGTCGGCGCGGCGCAGCATCCGCGGCACGTCGACACCGCGCCGGGCGCCCGGCTTGCCCAGCAGGTCGACGCCCATGTACTTCAGCGGAGTGCCCTGATGGGTGTGGATGTGGACGCTGCCGGGTCGCTTGACCAGCG
Source organism: Streptomyces sp. NPDC006393 (assembly GCF_040628575.1). Classification (NCBI taxonomy): domain Bacteria; kingdom Bacillati; phylum Actinomycetota; class Actinomycetes; order Kitasatosporales; family Streptomycetaceae; genus Streptomyces; species Streptomyces sp. NPDC006393. Next base: position 30,855 of record NZ_JBEXZD010000075.1, on the reverse strand, counting down.
CGTGGGACCAGTTGACGTTGTTGACGAAGTACGCCGCCCGCGCGGCGAGCTGCCGGTAGCGCAGGCTGCCGGGCTCGACGTGCTCCACGCCGGGCGGCAGCAGCCCGGCCCGCCGCGCCTGCTCGGGGTTCTTCACCACCCACACCCCGCGCAGATGCGGGGCGACCGCCTGCGCCGCCCGGTGGACCGCCGCCGGGTCGCCGAGCACCCCGCGATGGGAGAACGCCGAGTACAGCACGAGGTCCGGATCCAGCGGCCGCCGGGCCTGGAGTGCGGCCCAGCCGCCCTTGACCCGCCTGTCCGCCGCCCTGCGCACCCGCAGCGCCCGCCGCCCCAGCTCCCGTTCGGCCCGCGCGGCGTGGCGGCGCACCTGGTAGGCCGCGTAACCGCCCTCCAGGACACGGACCTCACCGTCCACGGCCGCCCCCGGCGGCCGGTGGCTGCGGAACATCTCCGCCGTGCGGCGGAAGAACTCGGCCTTGTCCGACGGGGGCAGCCGGTCCGGCTTGGCGAGGACGTCCAGGCAGTGCTCGCCCATCCTGCGGTGCAGATACGGCCGCCAGCTCGCCAGTTCGGGGCGGGAGTCGAGATGGGCGAAGACCCGCTCGTACTGGTCGTGGATGTCGAAGTGCCTGCGGCTGGTGGTGGACAGGATGTTGCCCTGCCGGCGCTGGCGGTAGTTCACGCAGATCCGGTCGAGCACGGCGATCCGGCCGGCGGTGAGCATGACCGGGAACGTCCACGGCGTGTCCTCGTAGTAGCCGGGCGGGAAGGAGAACCCGTGCTGCTCGACGAAGTCCCGCCGGTAGAGCTTGTTCCACACCACCATCAACAGGTCGAGGATCTGCGGGCGTTCACCCGCCGTGAAGGTGCCCTCGCCGCACTCGGCCAGCACGTGCGCGAGCACGTTGCGCCGCGTCCCGCCCCACCAGTAGGTGCGCGCGTAGTCGAAGACCAGGACGTCCGGGTCGGCGGTCTCGGCCAGCCGGTCGGCCATGGCGCGCAGCGCGCCCGGGGTGAGGGTGTCGTCGCTGTCGAGGAAGAAGAGGTAGTCGCCGGTGGCCAGCGGCATCCCGGCGTTGCGGGCCCGGCCGAGCCCGACGTTCTCCGGCAGGTGCAGCACGCGCAGGCGTGCGTCGCGGCCGGCGTACTCGTCGAGGATCGCGCCGGAGCCGTCCGGTGAGCAGTCGTCGACGGCGATCACCTCGACGTCCCGGAAGGACTGGCCGAGCACCGAGTCGAGGCACTCGCGCAGGAAGCCCTGCACCTTGAAGCAGGGGACGATGACGCTGAGTCGGGGCACGGCTGGGGTCAGCTCCTCACGAGGGTGGCGGCGGGGGCCGGGACGCGCCCGGCCGGCGGGATCACGGGCGGCAGGGCCTCGGGCGGCTCGCCGAGGAACACCCGGCGTACGACCCGCTCGGCGGCCCGCCCGTCGTCGAACTGGCAGAACCGCTCCCGGAAGGCCGCGCGCAGCGCCGCCGACCCGGCGTCCGCGTGACCGCCCTCGCGGAAGAGCCGGGCCAGCTCCTCCGGGGTGTGCGCCACCGGTCCCGGTGGGGTCCGCATCAGGTCGAAGCAGACGCCCCGCGTCTCCCGGTAGACCTCCCAGTCGTCGGCGTACACGACGATCGGCCGGTCCAGGTTGGCGTAGTCGAACATGATCGACGAGTAGTCCGTGACCAGTGCGTCGGCGGCCAGGCACACCTCCTCGGTGGAGCGGTGCGTGGTCACGTCGATGACCCGGCCGCTGCCCGCCGCACCGCCGCGGTCGTAGAAGTAGTGCGCGCGCAGCAGGACGACCACGTCCTCGCCGGCCGCCTCGCAGAACGCCTCCAGGTCCAGCGCCGGCTCGAAGCCGGTGCGGTGGTCGCGGTGGGTGGGGGCGTACAGGACGGCCGTCGCGCCCTCGGGGACACCGAGTGCACGGCGGACGCGGGCCACGTCCTCGGCGCCGGCGGTGTAGAAGAGGTCGTTGCGCGGATAGCCGTACTCCAGGGCCTCGTACGCGCCGGGGAAGGCGCGCTCCCAGACCTCGGTGGAGTGGCGGTTGGAGGAGAGGTTGTAGTCCCAGCGGTCCACGCGGCGCAGCAGCTTGGTGAAGCTGCCGGTCTGCGCCGCGACCACCGGGTACGTCGACTGGTCGCAGCCCATCGTCTTCAGCGGGGTGCCGTGCTGGGTCTGGAGGTGCACGCTGCCGGGGCGCTTGACGACGGCGTCGGCGAAGTTGGCGTTGTTCACCAGGTACTTGGCGCGGGCCAGCACCTTCCAGTAGCGGCGGCTGCCGATGACCGCGTGGTCGACGCCCTCGGGGACGGTGTGTTCCTGTCCGGGCTCGACCAGGAACACCGCGCGCAGATGCGGGGCGAGTTCGCGGGCCTTGGCGTGCAGCGCGGCGGGGCTGCACGCGTAACCGCGGCCCCAGTACGCGCAGTAGACGACGAGGCCGGCGTCGAGCGGGCGGAGCAGATGCCACCGGTAGGCCAGGCGGGTGCGCAACCCCTGGGTGCGCCGGGCCACTTCGGGTGCCCGCGCGGCCGTCGCCCGGTCCGTCCGGCGGGCGGCGGCCGGCACGCGGAACGCGGTGGACGCGCCGGCCGCCGGCAGCAGGCGCCGCACGCCGAGCCGCCGGGACCGGAACCCGGCCGGGCGGTGGCGGCGGTACAGCAGTCGGGCCCGGCGGAGGAAGGCGCGGCGCCGGCGCGCGGGCACCCGGTCCGGGTGCGCGGCCGTCCTCAGCACGGCGTCGAGGATCTGTACGAACAACTGCGTGAACCGCTCCTCGGACAGCCCCGCTTCGGCGGCCCGGCCGAGCACCCGCTCCGCCTGGTCGAGCAGGTCGAACTGGTGCTCGCCGGGGAGGTCGGTGCGGCTGCCCTGCCGGCGCTCCAGATGCCGTACGACGACCCGGCGCAGCACCGCGATCCGCTCGGCGGCCACGGTGACCAGACCGCCCCAGCCGAGATCGGTGTGGTGCCCGTCGGGGAAGGCGAGGCGGTGACCGGTCACGAAGGAGCGGCGGTGGGCGGCGCTCCACGCGGGCCACCGGACGCCGGTCAGCTGCGGGGCCTCGGCGGGGGAGAAGGCGTGCGCCGGGACTCCCGCCGGGAGCCGCCCGGCCGACGGATCGGTCGGCACCCCTTCCCACCAGGGTGTCCGCTCGTGCTCGAAGTACAGCACGTCCACGTCGCCGGTCTCCTCCAACCGGGCGGCCAGCGCGGTCAGCGCGCCCGGCGCGAGGACGTCGTCGCCGTCCAGGAACAGCAGATACGTGCCGGTGGCCACCCGCATCCCGGCGTTGCGCGCCCCGCCCGGGCCGGCGGACGGAGGTGAGTGCACCGGCGTGACCCGCGAGTCCCGCCCGGCGTACCCGGCGGCCACGCCGGCGGCCGGGGCGTCGGGCGCGTCGCAGACCGGGATCAGCTCGAAGTCGCCGAAGGACTGGGCGAGGACCGAGTCCAGCGCGAGGGACAGCCGCCCGGCGACCCCATGGGACGGGACGATGATGCTGAAGCGGGGCATTCTGTTCTTTCTGTTGTCGTCCTGGTCCTGCGGTCGCGGCCCGGTCGTCCCGGCGGTCGCCAGGTGGGGGGCCGGGTGGGGATGGGCCGTGACGTGGGGCACATACGAACTCCCGAAAGGACAAACGGTGGTCAGTGGCCGTCGGTGACGGTCTGACGGCCGGCGGGTTGCGGCACGGTCACGCGCCGGGAACGCACGGGTGCCGCGGCCGGCCACGGCACCGGGTGGCGTCCCGCGCGCGGGACGCCGGGCGGCGGCCCGGCCGCCTCGCCGCCCCGCCCGAGCGCCATGTGCCGCACCGCCCGCTCGGGGGCCCGCCCGTCGCCGTATGGGCAGAAGCGCTCGCGGAACACGGCGCGCAGCCGGGCGGAACGGGAGCCGCGCACGTGCCCGCCGGTGAGGCCGCGAGCGGGCCGGGGCCGGCCGGCGGGCGGGGTGTCCGGGGCCGGCCGGCGACACCCTGGGGCGGTGCTCGCGGGGAACACCGCGCGGTTCGCGCGCGGCGGCAGACACGGCCGGCTCCGCCGGCGCGCCTGGCGAAGGGCGGCCCGCAGCGCCCGGAGCGACTTCACGACGGCCTTGGCCGTACGGCGGCGCAGGGTCATCGCCGTCCGCAACGCGCGGAAGGCCTGGTGCAGGCCGAGACGGACCAGGCCGGGCGGCAGCCGGGGACGCAGCGGTAGCCGGACGCCCCGGGTTCGGTGGCGGCGGTAGTACGTACGCGCCCGGCGCAGGAACGCGGCGCGGCAGCCGCGCGCCGGCCGGCCCGGACGGGAGGACACCCAGTCGTGCCGCTCGAGGACGTCGAAGTGCCGGCGGCCGGCCGTGCCCGGGACAGCGTCCTGCCCGCGCCTCCGGTGGCGCACGCACACCCGGTCCAGGGTGGCGATCGACGCCGCGGCCGGCAGCACCGGGTACGTCCACGGGGTGTCCCCGTGACAGCCCGCGGGGAGGAAGGTGGGGTCCTCACGCTCCACGAAGTCCCGACGACAGGTCTTCAGAGGCCCGGTGGGGCCGCCGCGGACGGCCCTGCCGGTCCCGTCCGTGTGCGCGGATCCGTAGACCAGGACGTCCGGTTCGCCGGTCTCCTTCAGACGCGTCTCGATCGACCAGAGCGCGTCCGGCGTGAGCGTGTCGCCGCCGTCCAGGAGGACCAGGTAGTCGCCGACGGCCAGGTCCAGCCCCGCGTCGCGGGCCCGGTCCGGTCCCTGGCTCTCCGCCAGGTGTACGGCCCTGACGCGCGGGTCACGGGCCGCGAACTCGTCGACGATCGCACCGCACGCGTCCGGCGAGCAGTCGTCGACGGCGATCAGCTCGAGGTCCATGAACGACTGGGACAGCACCGACTCCAGGCACTCGTGCAGGTACGCCTGGACCTGGTACACGGGGACGATCACACTGAACCGGGGCACGGAGGGCATCCAAGGGTCGGCGCGGGCGGTCGGCCCGTCGTGCCGCTTCCGTCACGACCGGGCTGTGCCCGGAACGGCCGATGGAGTGAATGGGTCACGTTCCGCTACGGCAACCGGGGGACGGCAGGTGAACGCGAAGGGGGCGGGCCGTCACCGGCCCGCCCCTGGTGCGCGTGCTCCCGTCGCCGCGTCGCCCGGTCTCGCCGCTACTTGACCGCGCCCGCCATCACACCGGACACGAACTGCCGCTGGAACGCGAAGAACACGGCCAGCGGGATCACCATCGAGATGAACGCGCCGGGCGCCAGGACGTCGATGTTGTTGCCGAACTGGCGTACCTGTGTCTGGAGCGCGACCGTGATCGGCTGTGTCCCGGACTTGGTGAACACCAGCGCGACCAGCATGTCGTTCCACACCCACAGGAACTGGAAGATGCCGAGACTGGCGATCGCCGGCCCGCCGAGCGGCATCACGACCCGGGCGAACAGCCGCAGTTCACCGGCGCCGTCGAGCCGGGCGGCCTCCAGCAGCTCGCGGGGGATCTCCGCGAAGAAGTTCCGCAGCAGGAACACCGCGAACGGCAGGCCGTACCCGGTGTGGAACAGCACCACTCCGAAGATCGTGCCGAACAGGCCGATCTTGCCGAAGAGTTCGGCGATCGGGATCAGCGCCACCTGCACGGGCACGACCAGCAGCCCGACCACGGCCAGGAACCACCAGTCGCGGCCCGGGAACTCCATCCACGCGAACGCGTAGCCCGCCAGCGAGCCGACCACGACCACCAGGACCGTCGCCGGAACGGTGATCAGGACGGTGTTGAGGAGGGAGTTGGTGATGTCGCTGTTCTCCAGCAGCTTCTGGTAGCTGTCGAACGTCAGCTGCGAGGGCTTGCTGAAGACGGTCCACCAGCCGTTGGCGCTCATGTCCTCCGGGGAGCGCAGCGACGACAGCAGCAGACCGATCGTCGGCACCAGCCAGAACAGGCCCACCACGATCAGCACCACGCGGACCGCACCACCGCTGACGGCTTCCGCGAGCCGGGAGCCGACCGACCGCCTGGCTTTCACGGGCTGGGCGGCAGGAACCACCTTCGTGACGGCCTCGGTCGTCATCGCCGCACCTCCCGCCGCAACCGCCGCATGTTGAAGAGCATCACCGGGATCACCAGCACCAGCAGGAACACCGCGATCGCGCTGGCCACGCCCGGCCGGCCCTCCGAGAAGCCCTTCCGGTACAGCTCCAGGGCCAGCACGTTGGCATCGTCCTGGGAGGAACCGGGGGCGATGATGAAGACCAGGTCGAAGATCTTCAGCACATTGATCATCAGTGTGACGGCGACGACCGCGAGCACCGGCGCCAGCAGCGGCACGGTGACCCTGCGGAACACCTGCCACTCGTTCGCGCCGTCCACCCGGGCGGCCTCCAGCAACTCCCTCGGCACGCCCGCGAGCCCGGCCGCGATCAGCACCATCGCGAACCCGGCCCACATCCACACGTACGCGCCGATGATGGCCGGTGTGACCAGGGACGGGCCCAGCCAGTCCACCCCGTTGTACGGCTCCTTGAAGTTGCCCGCCGGAAGTCTCAGCAGGGCGCCGTCGGCCTTCGCGGGCAGCGTGAACGTGCCGTCGGCGGCGGCCTTCGCCGTCGCCACCACCTCGCCGTCCTTGACGGCCTCGATCCGCATGCCCGGGTAGCCCAGTTCGGACGGGTCGACCGCGCCGAGCTTCCCCACTCCCTTGCCCCGGGTGAAGTCCTGCCAGGTGGTCCCGGTGATCTTCCCCGGTTCGGAGGCGGCCTGGACGGCCTTCTTCGCGCTGTCGGGCATCTGGTCGGGGGCGACACCGACCAGCGGCAGGGCGACCGACTGGCCCGTGTGCACCGGGCTGGTGGTGAGGAAGCCGCCGTGATCGGGTTTCAGCGGCGAGTTGCGGCCCGGGTGCGCCTTCGGGAACGCCGACGACTGCGCGAAGGTGTCGTGGACCCCCACCCACACCGCGTTGGCCACGCCCTTGTCCGGGTCCTGGTCGTACACCAGCCGGAAGATGATCCCGGCCGCCAGCATCGAGATCGCCATCGGCATGAAGACGACCAGCTTGAACGCCGTTCCCCAGCGCACCCGTTCGGTCAGCACCGCGAAGATCAGGCCGAGCGCGGTGGCGACCGCCGGGGCGAACACCACCCAGATGATGTTGTTCTTCAGCGCGGTGCGGATGCCGTCGTCGGTGAACAGCGCCCGGTAGTTGTCGATCCCGGCGAAGTGGTCGCCGGAGGAGTCGTAGAAGCTGCGGACGATCGAGTACCCGATCGGGTAGACCACGAGCGCTCCGAGCAGCACCAGGGCGGGCAGCAGGAAGAGGGCCGCCACGGTCCTGCGGGTGCCGGTCACGCTCTTGCGACCACGGGGAGCGGAGGGCGTCGCCGACGTCTTGGCGACGCCCTCCGCGGCTGCCGACGTCATCGCCGGCCCCCTCCTCGGTGGGTGCGAGCGGTCATCGGCCCCTCAGCTCCCGCTGCCGTACGCCGCCGCCGCGTCCTTCTCCAGCTTCGCCTGGGTGCCCGCGACGTCCGAGGGGTTCTTCAGGAAGTCCTGGAGGTCCTTCCACTCGCCCTTGCCGGGCGTGCCGCCGAACGCCTGCGGGGCCTGGTCCGACATGTCGAAGCGGAAGTCGTCGCCCGACGCGATCAGCGCCTGCGCGATCTTGCGCTGCACCTCGTTCGGGTACGCCGAGTTCGGCACGTTCTTGTTCGGGGACAGGTAACCGCCGAGCTTCGCCTGGATGGTGGCCGCGTCGGACGAGGCCAGCCATGTCACCAGCGCCTGCGCCGCCTTGGAGTCCTTCAGGATCACCGCCGCGTCGCCGCCGGAGACGACGGGCGCGCTGGAACCCACCGCCGGGAACGGGAACACCTTCGCGTCCGTGCCCACCTTCGCCTTGGTCTCACCGATGTTGACCTGCGCGAAGTCGCCCTCGAAGACCATGCCGGCCTTCGGCTGGTCGCCGCCGGTGAAGGTCTGGGTGACGGAGACCGGGAACTCCGTCTGGAGCGCGCCCTTCGCGCCGCCCGCGACGTAGTCCTTCTTGGACCAGATCTGCGCGAGGGTGGTCAGGGCCTGCTTGACCGACGGATCCGTCCACTTGATCTTGTGCTGGGCGAGCTGGTCGTACTTTTCCGGGCCCGCCTGGGAGAGATAGACGTTCTCGAACCAGTCGGTGAGGGTCCAGCCGTCGGCGCCGCCCACGGAGAACGGGGTGACACCGGAGTCGTAGACCGTCTGCGCGGTGGTCAGCAGGTCCTTCCAGGTCTTGGGCTCGCTCGCGCCCGCGTTCTCGAAGACCTTCGCGTTGTACCAGATCAGCGACTTGTTGGCGGCCTTGTAGTAGGCGCCGTACTGCTTGCCGTCGACCTTGCCGATGTCCTGCCAGCCCTGCGAGTAGTTCTTGGCGAGCTGCGCCTGCGCCTCCGCGCCGAGCGGCTTGGCCCAGCCCTTGTCCACGGCCTGCTTGATGGCGCCCGGCTGCGGCAGCAGCGCCACGTCCGGCGGCTGCCCGCCCGCGATCTTCGAACCGAGGAAGTTGATGATCGGGTCCTGGGCGGGGACGAAGGTGACCTTGGCGCCCGTGCGCTTGGTGAACTCCGCGAGCACCTTCTTGAAGTTCTTCTGCTCCCCGCCGGTCCAGACGGCGGCGACCTCCAGGGTCTGGCCGTCCAGCTTCGGGAGCGTGACGGCGGAGCCGCCGCCCGTGTTGCCGGTGGCTCCGCCGCTGTGGTCGTCGCCGCTCTTCTTGTCGTTGTCCGAGCCGCCGCACGCGGCGAGGGAGAGAGCCAGTGCTCCCGCGGCGAGAGCCGCCGCGGCCCTGGTCGCCCTGGTGGAACCGGCGGCCCCGTGTGTCCGGATGGTGCTGCTCGTGCTGCGCATCACTGCCCCGTTCTTCGTCCTCGTCGAACGTCCCAGCGCTGTCCTGTCCCGTGCGCTCTGGTCTACGCCGGGGCCCGGGAGTCGGCAAGAGCGCCCACAGTGTCAAGTGGAAGATCGTGACCTCGTCGTGACGGTAAGTCAGGCGGTACGGCCGGGGCGTGGGGTCACAGCAGGGACGGGACCTCGGCGGCCGACACCTCCCGCGCGGCCCGCTCCAGCGCGCTGGCCAGCAGGGCCAGGTCCGTCGGCCCGTTGCCCAGCTCCCGGACCGAGCGGCGGGTGGGCGGGTCGCCCATGCGGTCCCACTCCAGGGGGACGACCGTGGGCCGTTGGGTCGCCGTCCGGGGGATACGGCCCGTCACCCGGCCGCCCTGGAACGGGGTCACCCGGCCGTCCGCACCCGTCAACCGGCCGCGCCCCGGCGCCGGTTCGTCCGGGCCGGAGGCCGGGGCGTCCAGCACGACCCGCAGCGCGGCCCGGCGCGCCGGTTCCGTCTGTGCCGTACGGCCCCCGGGCGCGGTCGCCGCCACCAGGTGCACTCCGAGCCGCTCGCCCTCGCGCGCCACCGCCTCCAGCGCGCGGATCACGGACCCGGCCGCGGGCCGCCCGGGGGACCCCAGCGCGGGGGAGACCAGGGCGTCCAGGTCGTCGACGACCACGACCAGCCGGGGCAGCGGCGGCGGAGCGGTCTCGCCGCGCGCCCGTGCCGCCGCGGGCCGCAGCCGCAGGGTGGAACTGGGCGGGGCGTCCAGATCGGCGGCCCCAGGGCCGGTCGTCCCCGGGCCGGTCGTCCCCGGGCCGGTCGTCCCCGGGCCGGTCGCCGCCGGGTCGGCCGCCGCGGTGCGCCCCGGTCCCGTGCGCTGGGCGACGATCCGGCCGGACACCTCGCGCCGGGTGTGCCACTCGGTGAAGTCGGCCAGCCCCAGCAGCTCGGCCCGCCGCTTCAACTCCGCGCTCAGCGACTGGGCGAACTCCCGCATGCGCACGGGATCGTTGGCGGTCAGATGGGTGGTGACGTGCGGGACGTCCGTACAGACCCGCAGGCCCTCGCCGTGCCCCTGGCCCGCGCCGGCGCCGTCCCGGCCGTCCAGCAGGACGATGCCGAGGCGGTCCGGGCGCTCGGCGGCGGCCAGCGAGGCCACGGCGGACCGCAGCAGCTCCGTACGGCCGCTGCCCGCCGGTCCCTCGACCAGCAGATGCGGTCCGTCGGCCACGAGGTCCGCGCAGACCGGGCCGCGCGGACCGGCGCCGAGTATCACCCAGGCCCGCCCGCCGAGGGACCGGGCGTCATCGGCCGCGTCCGCCCAGCGCGCCTGGAGCGACGCCGGGGTGGCCCGGGCCAGGCCCAGCTCGTCCAGCAGCCGCGCCGACGGCGGCAGCGGCACCGACAGCCGTGCGGGCCGGTCGCCCTTGGCACCGTCCGCCGCCGTCCTCAGCGGCGCCAGCGCCCGCGCGAACCGCTCGGCCCACGGCAGGGACACCGCGTCGACCACGGCGACGGTGCCGGGGCCCACGGGCCCCTGCCCCTGCCCGCCGGACCGCGCGACACGCATCAGCCGCAGCGCCGTCGCCACGTCGCCGCTGAGCAGCGCCACGGCCCCGCACTCGCCGAACACCGGCGACACCTCGCGGGCCGCCTCGTACGTCTCCGTCACCGGCGACGCGGGAGAGGCGGGCGCCGTCTCGGCGAGGCACACGACGTGGATCCCCGCCCGGGAACCCTCCTGCGCCAGCCGCGCCACCGCCTCCCGCACCGCGGCACCGCCCGGGTCCCCGTCCACGACGACCACGGTGTACGGCCCGGGAAAGCCCTGCCCGCCCGGCCCGTCGTCCTCCCGGGCCCAGGAGGGCCGCCGGCCGGCACCGGTGGGTCCGGCCGGGGATCCGGCGGGTTCCCGGCTCTCGGCGAGGTGGTCCTCCAGGCGGCGCAGGAGCTCGTCCGTGCGGGCCGTCGCCTGGTCGCGGTCGTAGGCCAGGAGCAGCCGGCAGTCCTGGCCGTGGCCCGGCCGTACATGAGGGAGCCAGCCGGCCCAGGACCACTCGGCGGTGCGCTCCGGCAGCGGGCGGGCGCGGTCCGCGCTGATCAGGACGATCTCGAGGGTGTCGGGGGAGTGCAGCGCGGCTAGCTGGGCCAGTACCGCGCGGGCCAGTCCGGACAGGCGCTCGCGCGGCCCGGCCAGGCCCAGCGCGCCGACCTCGCGCAGCCCGGCGGTCACCGGCACCGCGGGCAGCAGCCGGCCCGAGTCGTCGGGGGCGGGGCGGTCGGCCGTGCCGAGCCGGACGGTGAGCGCCTCCGGGTGCCCCGGTCCGCGCTCCCACAGCCGCGGCCCCGGCCCCAGGGCGGTCAGCAGCAGCGCCGCCGGGTCCGGCCAGGTCTCCGGCAGACGCGGTGCCGCGTACGCCCCGGTCGTGTGCCGTGCGGACGCGTGGTCCGCCGTGCCCTCTTCGTACGTCCCGTCGCGGCCCGCCGCCGTCTCGCCGCGCCCGCCGGCCAGGCGCCGCGCCCACGCGCCGAGCCCGCCGCGCCTGCGCACGCCCTGCGGTACGTCGGTGCCCCGCACGGGGGTTCCCTTGCGCCCGCCCGGCTCGACGGCGCCGTCCGGATCCCCGGCGAACCCGTCCGCGTGGGCCGACCCGCCGCCGTGGCTCTCGATCCGCGGGGCGCGGCCCTGCGCGGGGACGAGGGGTTCGACCGGCTCGACCGGCTCGTGCTCGCGCGCCTCCCGCGCCTCCGGGTCCGCGCCCACACCCACGCCCGGGGCCGTACCCGTGCCGAAGGCCGTCTCCGCACCGGCGCCGGTGCCGAAGGCGGTGCCCGTGCCGAAGCCGGTCGCCGTCACCGTCGGCGTGCCGGTGCCGGTGCCGGTGCCGGTGCCGGCTCCGGCGTCCGGGACGCGCGCGTGTGCCGCCGTACGCCCCTCACCCGCCTCACCGGCCTCACCTGGCGCGCCGCCCTCGCCGCCGTGGACCCGCACGTGTCCCTCGCCGTCCGGTGCCGTCGCCACGCGCGCGGACGGGCCGGCGGCCGGGGTCAGGCGCAGGGCCGACTCGCCGATGCGCAGCAGGGCGCCCGGGGCGAAGCGGACCGCGCGGGAGCCCACGGGCCTGCCGTCCAGCGCGGTGCCGTTGGTGGAGGCCAGGTCGGCGACCGAGACGCGGCCGTCGGCGGAGACCGTCACCGCGCAGTGCAGCCGGGAGACGTCCGGGTCGTCGAGCGGGACGTCGGCGTCGGCGGAGCGGCCGACGACGATCTGCCCGCCGTGCAGCAGATGGACGCCGCCCGCGTCCGGCCCCGCGACCACGTGCAGCTGGGTGGGGGCCTCGTCGAGCTCGGGATGCGGCTCCGGCTCGGCGGGGGCGCCCAGGGAGAGCACCGCGCCGTCCAGCAGCGGCGGCTCGCCGAGCGTGCAGCGCTGGGTGTCGAGCCGCTCCACTCCCGCGTACAGCACCACGGGCCCGGTCCCGGGCTCCCGGGCGGACCGCTCGGACCCGCCACGCTCGCGCCCGGCCGCACCGCGCTCCGGGCCGGACCGCTCGGGCCCCGCCCCGCCGTCCCCGGCGACCGCGGCCGCCAGCGCCGACGCCACCGCGGCCAGGGCGGTCCCCGCGGGCGCCGTCACCAGCACGTCGCGGCTCACGGCGCGGCCCCCGGCCGCCGCGGGCGGGCCCAGCGGGTCTACGACGGTCAGCCGGATCTGCATCGGCGTCAGCGGTCCCTTCTGCGCGGGCGCGGACTCCCCCACCCCACACGAGCACGTCGGCCAGTCACTGGAGGCATCCTCGCACCTGCCACCGACAACACGCCCGCCGTCCCACGGCAAGTGATCTTGATTGGTCGGCTCTGCCCCCAAAAGTGCCTGGCCGATGCCCGGTGAATGACCGCTTCGGGCCCGCTTGAGATCGGTCACGTCCGTGCGCGGGCAACCAACCGACCCGAGTCGAGCGTCTTACCGTCGAACATGTACGGCACCCCCTGCGTATGTCGCCGCGTAGGTCGCTCCGGAACAGCCGTGGGGAAGGCGGGGAGCGGCACTAGAGTGGGTCGGAACACCCGCGACGGGCCCGAGAAACCAGAAGGCGCGGGGGACCAGGCAAGCAAGCAGCAGGGAGCGCATGACGTGCGGCCGGTAGGCAGCAAGTACCTCCTGGAGGAGCCGCTCGGACGCGGTGCCACCGGGACCGTCTGGCGAGCCCGCCAGCGTGAGACCGCGGGCGCCGAGGCGGCCGTGCCCGGTCAGCCCGGCGAGACCGTGGCGATCAAGGTCCTCAAGGAAGAGCTGGCCAACGACGCCGACATCGTCATGCGGTTCCTGCGGGAGCGCTCCGTGCTGCTCCGGCTCACCCACCCGAACATCGTCCGGGTCCGCGACCTGGTGGTCGAAGGCGATCTGCTGGCACTGGTCATGGACCTCGTGGACGGTCCCGACCTGCACCGCTATCTGCGGGAGAACGGCCCCTTCACCCCGGTCGCCGCCGCCCTGCTCACCGCGCAGATCGCCGACGCGCTCGCCGCCAGCCACGCCGACGGGGTGGTCCACCGCGACCTGAAGCCGGCGAACGTCCTGCTCAAGCAGGACGGCGGCCAGATGCACCCGATGCTCACCGACTTCGGCATCGCCCGTCTGGCGGACTCGCCCGGCCTGACCCGCACCCACGAGTTCGTCGGCACCCCGGCCTACGTCGCGCCCGAGTCCGCCGAGGGCCGCCCGCAGACCTCCGCCGTGGACATCTACGGCGCCGGCATCCTGCTGTACGAGCTGGTCACCGGCCGCCCGCCGTTCGCCGGCGGCTCCGCGCTGGAGGTCCTGCACCAGCACCTGAGCGCCGAGCCGCGCCGCCCGTCCACGGTCCCCGACCCGCTGTGGACGGTCATAGAACGCTGTCTGCGCAAGAACCCCGACGAACGGCCCAGCGCCGTGAACCTCGCCCGCGGCCTGCGGGTCGTCGCCGAGGGCGTGGGCGTGCACGCGAACGCCGCGCAGATCGCCGCCGCCGAAGGCGTCGGTGCCCTGCTGGCGCCCGATCCGGCGCCCGCGACCGTGCCCGCCGGGGACACCCCCGGTGTGCCCGGCGCGGCCGACCCGACCCAGGTGCTGCCGCACGGTGCGCAGGGCGTGCCGGGCGCTCCCGCGTACGACCCGAACGGCGCCACCAGCGTCCTGCCGCACACCGGCGGCCCGGCCGGCGCCGCCGATCCCACCACCGTCCTGCCCCACAACGGCGCGGCCGACCCCACCCGTGTGATGCCGCCGATGCCGCAGGGTCAGCCGGGCGGCGGGCCCCAGGGACAGCAGGGGCAGCAGCCGGAACAGCCGCACCCCTGGCAGTCCCAGCTGCGCGCGGCCCGCGACCGCAACGAGCAGACGCAGATCCAGTACCTGGACCCCAGCGAGGACCCGCTGCGCCGCCGCCCCCAGCGGCAGGTCGCCCGGCCGCAGCAGCAGCCGCACCCCCAGCCTCGGCCCCAGCCCGGCTACGGCCATCCGCAGCAACAGCAGCAGCCCCACTACGCGCAGCAACAGCCCCAGCAGTACGCCCCGGCGCCGCAGCGCCGGCAGGCCCAGCAGCCCCAGCGGTACGCGCCGCCGCCCGCACCGGAGCCCCAGCGCCCGGCGCGCGAGCCGCGCGCCCCGCGGCAGCGCAGCGCGAACCCCATGAAGATCCCCGGGCTCGGCTGCCTCAAGGGGTGCCTGTTCACGATCCTCATCCTGTTCGTCGCGAGCTGGCTGGTCTGGGAGCTGAGCCCGTTGCAGGAGTGGATCGGCACCGGCAAGGGCTACTGGGACCAGCTGAGCTCGTGGGTCGGCGACGCGGTCGGCTGGATCAAGGACCTGGGCGGCAGCGGCAGCTGACCGGCGGGCCGCCGGATCACCCGACCGGCGGACCAGTGGGCCTCCGGATCGACGCTGTGGCGCGTGAGTCTGGAGATTTGTCGACACCTGGCGGGTGATTTCCTTCTCCGCGGTGAAGGTTGGCTCCGCGGACGCGTAGTTTTGGCGACAACACGCGTCTGTAGGAGCAGTCTTGGCACGGAAGATCGGCAGCCGGTACACCGCGAACCAGATCCTGGGGCGGGGCAGCGCCGGCACGGTGTGGCTCGGCGAGGGGCCGGACGGACCCGTCGCGATCAAGCTGCTGCGCGAGGACCTGGCGTCCGACCAGGAACTCGTGGGCCGCTTCGTGCAGGAGCGCACCGCGCTGCTGGGCCTGGAGCACCCGAACGTCGTCTCCGTACGGGACCTGGTGGTCGACGGCAACGACCTCGCCCTGGTCATGGACCTGGTCCGCGGCACGGACCTGCGCACCCGCCTGGAGCGGGAGCGGCGGCTCGCGCCCGAGGCGGCGGTGGCCATCGTGGCCGACGTGGCGGACGGGCTGGCCGCGGCGCACGCGGCCGGGGTCGTGCACCGGGACGTCAAGCCGGAGAACGTGCTGCTGGACATGCAGGGCCCGCTCGGCCCGGGCGGGTCCCACCCGGCGCTGCTGACGGACTTCGGTGTGGCCAAACTCATCGACTCGCCGAAGCGCACCCGCGCCACGAAGATCATCGGCACCCCGGACTACCTGGCCCCGGAGATCGTGGAGGGCCTGCCCCCGCGGGCGGCGGTGGACATCTACGCCCTGGCCACCGTGCTGTACGAGCTGCTGGCCGGGTTCACCCCGTTCGGCGGCGGGCACCCCGGCGCGGTGCTGCGCCGGCACGTCACGGAGACGGTGGTCCCGCTTCCGGGCATCCCCGACGAGCTGTGGCAGCTGATCGTCCAGTGCCTGGCCAAGGCGCCGGCGTCCCGGCTGCGCGCCTCCGAGCTGGCGGCCCGGCTCAGGGAGCTGCTGCCGATGCTCACCGGCATGCCGCCCCTGGACGTGGACGAACCGGACGACACCGACCCGGCCCAGGAGCCGCGGGAGGAACTGCCCGAGCGCACCCCGGCGCCCGGCGGGGACGGCGCGCCACGCCGGGGAGCGGTGCCCCTGGTGCCCGGCGCCAGGCCGGACTCCAACCGGGACACGCACACCTCGATGCGGGTCCCCGCCCCGGACGAGCTGGCCGGCGGCGCGCACGGCACGGCCCGCGCTCCTCGTACGCCCGGCGCGCCCCGCCCCGGCTCCGCCCGCAACCGCTCCGCGGCCCGCCGGCGGCGGATCACCCTGAGCGTGGCGGGTCTGGTGCTCGTCGCGGCCGTCGGCGCCGGTGCCTGGTGGGCCACGTCCGGCGACGCCCCGGCGAGCGAGCCCCAGGACACGCGGCACTCGGCGCCCTCCACGCCGTGACGGCCGTCACCGCTCGGCCATCCATGCCTGGCGGAGCCGTTACGCTGGATGCGTGGCAGTCGTCGATGTATCCGAAGAGCTCAAGTCCCTCTCCTCGACCATGGAGTCGATCGAGGCCGTTCTGGACCTCGACAAGATGAGGGCAGACATCGCCGTGCTCGAGGAGCAGGCGGCCGCGCCGTCCCTGTGGGACAACCCGGACGAGGCGCAGAAGATCACCAGCAAGCTCTCCCACCTCCAGGCCGAGGTCAGGAAGGCGGAGGCGCTGCGCGGACGGATCGATGATCTCGCCGTGCTGTTCGAGCTCGCCGAGGCCGAGGACGACTCGGACACCCGCGCCGAGGCCGAGGCCGAGCTGACCGCGGTCAGGAAGGCGCTGGACGAGATGGAGGTCCGCACCCTCCTGTCCGGCGAGTACGACGCGCGCGAGGCCCTCGTCAACATCCGCGCCGAGGCCGGTGGCGTGGACGCCGCCGACTTCGCCGAGCGGCTCCAGCGCATGTACCTGCGCTGGGCCGAGCAGCACGGCTACAAGACCGAGGTCTACGAGACGTCGTACGCGGAAGAGGCCGGCATCAAGTCGACCACCTTCGCGGTGCAGGTGCCCTACGCCTACGGCACCCTCTCCGTCGAGCAGGGCACCCACCGGCTCGTCCGCATCTCCCCCTTCGACAACCAGGGGCGGCGGCAGACCTCCTTCGCCGGTGTGGAGATCCTCCCGGTCGTCGAGCAGTCCGACCACGTCGAGATCGACGAGTCCGAGCTGCGCATCGACGTCTACCGGTCCTCGGGCCCCGGCGGCCAGGGCGTGAACACGACCGACTCCGCGGTCCGCATCACCCACCTGCCCACCGGCATCGTCGTCTCCTGCCAGAACGAGCGCTCCCAGATCCAGAACAAGGCCACGGCGATGAACGTCCTCCAGGCCAAGCTGCTGGAGCGGCGCCGCCAGGAGGAGCAGGCCAAGATGGACGCCCTGAAGGGCGACGGCGGAAACTCCTGGGGCAACCAGATGCGCTCCTACGTCCTGCACCCGTACCAGATGGTCAAGGACCTGCGCACCGAGTTCGAGGTCGGCAACCCGGAGGCCGTGTTCAACGGCGAGATCGACGGGTTCCTGGAGGCCGGAATTCGCTGGCGCAAGCAGCAGGAGCAGGCTGCGAAGTAACTTTGTCGACAAGGCAACTGCCGCCTCGGAGGCGGCAGTTGCCTTTTTCGTTCCCGGAAGTCCGTGTTTTGCATCACGCTCACATTGCTCTTCACCTCGCATAGAGCGCGTACCCGGACATCACGTACGCAACGGCCTTGACGTTGCTTTGAATTATGGGAAAGGTAAAGCGCGGCATGCGCATTGCTGGGGCGCATGTGAACCGGGGGGCTCCATCGTTCAGCTACCTCCGTCGATCACTGCCCCGAGCGCGGCTTCACAGACGATTCGGCTACTGGGGGTAGCAACCATATGACCAAGAAGACGCGGATCCGGGTCGCGCGGATAGCCGCCGGCGCCGTGATCGCGGCCGGCGCCTCATTGACCGCCGCGGGTGCGGCTTCCGCGCTGGACGCAAATGTTCAGGTCGGTCCGGTCTCGCTGGGCGTGAGCACGGGCAGCGGTGCCGACTCGGGCGGCAACAGCGAAGGCACGAGTCAGGGCACCAGCGAGGGTACGAGCCAGGGCACCAGCGAAGGCACGAGCCAGGGCACCAGTGAAGGCACGTCGCTCGGTGTGACCGAGGGGACCTCGCAGGGGACGTCCCAGGGCACGTCGGAAGGTACCTCGCAGGGGACGTCCCAGGGTACGTCGGAAGGTACCTCGCAGGGGACGTCGCAGGGCACGTCGGAGGGTACTTCCGAGGGCACCTCCCAGGGCACGTCGGAGGGTACTTCCCAGGGCACGTCCGAGGGCACCTCCCAGGGCACGTCCGAAGGCACCTCGCAGGGCACGTCGGAGGGCGGCTCCGGCAACGGTGGCTCCGGCAACGGCGGCTCCGGCAACAACGGCGGCTCCGGCAACAACGGTGGCTCGGGCAACAACGGTGGCTCCGGCAACAACGGCGGTTCCGGTGACAACGGTGGCTCGGGCGACCAGGGCGGAAACGGTGGCGGCAGCGACACCGGCACCACCCCCGACGGCAACGCCCCCGCCCCCCAGGACCAGGGCTCCTCGGCCCTGACCGACACCGGTTCCACCACCCCGGCCAACACCGCGCCGCAGGGCAACGGCAAGGAGCTCGCCGAGACGGGTGCCGGGCAGACCGCGTTCCTGCTGATCGGCGCCGCGACGATGATCGCCGGCGGTGTCGGCTTCCGCATTCTGCCGCGCCTGGTGTCGGGCCGCGGCGGAGCCGCCGCCTGAGCGTAGCCGCACCCCTACGGGGCGTACCCGGCATATGACGCCGAAGGGCCCGGAGCCTGTCGCTCCGGGCCCTTCGCGTGGTCCGATTCGCCTCGCGCCGACGGCTAAGCCGTCTGGTGCGCCAGCAGCGCCACCGCGGCGATCAGCACCGCCAGCAGCGCGATCAGTGCCATCGGGTTCAGTCCCGCGAAGAAGTTCTCCTGCTGCAGCCGCTCGCGGTTCGCACGGCACACGGGGCACCGGCCCTCGCTCACGGGCGCCGCGCAGTTCGCGCACACCAGCCGGTCGTACGTCATGCGCTCGCCCTCCTTGCACCGGTTACCTCTACAACGCCCGCGGGCACGCGAACGTTCCCCTCTCCACAATGCCAGGTTCCCCGGATTTCAGCTCGGGCTCCCCTCAGGTCGCCCTGAAGCACCGCTCATGCCCCGCCGAGGCGCAGACAAAACGTACAACTGACCCGCAACCCAGACCGGTGACTGCGCTCGCACACCCGACTCGCGTATGGTCACGCTCATCTACCCCCGGCGACCCGTGGTGCATCCGTGATCCGATTCGACAATGTCTCCAAGGTCTACCCCAAGCAGACCCGCCCCGCCCTCAGGGATGTCTCCCTGGAGGTCGAGAAGGGCGAGTTCGTGTTCCTCGTGGGGTCCTCCGGCTCCGGAAAGTCCACCTTCCTGCGGCTGATCCTCCGCGAGGAGCGGTGCAGTCACGGCCAGGTGCACGTCCTCGGCAAGGACCTCGCGCGCGTCTCCAACTGGAAGGTGCCGCAGATCCGCCGCCAGTTGGGGACGGTGTTCCAGGACTTCCGCCTCCTGCCCAACAAGACGGTCGCCGAGAACGTCGCCTTCGCCCAGGAGGTGATCGGCAAGTCGCGCGGTGAGATCCGCAAGTCGGTGCCGCAGGTGCTCGATCTCGTCGGCCTCGGCGGCAAGGAGGACCGCAGGCCGGGCGAACTCTCCGGTGGTGAGCAGCAGCGCGTGGCCATCGCGCGGGCCTTCGTCAACCGGCCCAAGCTGCTCATCTGCGACGAGCCCACCGGCAACCTCGACCCGCAGACCTCCGTCGGCATCATGAAGCTGCTCGACCGCATCAACCGGACGGGCACGACCGTGGTGATGGCGACCCACGACCAGAACATCGTGGACCAGATGCGCAAGCGCGTCATCGAACTGGAGAAGGGCCGCCTCGTCCGCGACCAGGCGCGCGGCGTCTACGGCTACCAGCACTGAAGAGTCCACGTCGGAAAGGCTTGACCAGACGCCATGCGCGCCCAGTTCGTCCTGTCGGAGATCGGTGTCGGTCTCCGCCGCAACCTGACGATGACCTTCGCGGTCGTCGTCTCCGTCGCCCTGTCGCTCGCCCTCTTCG
Source organism: Streptomyces sp. NPDC006393 (assembly GCF_040628575.1). Taxonomy (NCBI): domain Bacteria; kingdom Bacillati; phylum Actinomycetota; class Actinomycetes; order Kitasatosporales; family Streptomycetaceae; genus Streptomyces; species Streptomyces sp. NPDC006393. Next base: position 11,000 of record NZ_JBEXZD010000075.1, on the reverse strand, counting down.
GCGGGTCGCTCCTGATGAGCGACCAGGTCAGCAAGATGAAGGGCTACTGGTACGACAAGGTCAACGTCTCGATCTTCCTCTGCAACAAGAGCGACGCCGAGAACGACCCCAACTGCGCCAAGGGCGCCGTCACCGAGGACCAGAAGAAGGCGATCCTCGCCGACCTGAAGAAGATGCAGGTGGTCCAGACGGTCACCTACGAGTCCCAGGACGAGGCGTACAAGCACTACAAGGAGCAGTTCGGCGACTCCCCGCTCGCCGGCTCCCTGACGCCGGACCAGATGCAGGAGTCGTACCGGATCAAGCTGAAGGACCCCGAGCAGTACAAGGTCATCGCCAGCGCCTTCAACGGACGTGACGGTGTCCAGTCGGTCCAGGACCAGAAGGGCATCCTGGACAACCTCTTCGGGCTGCTGAACGGCATGAACTGGGCCGCACGCGCGGTCATGGCGATGATGCTGGTCGTCGCTCTGATGCTGATCGTGAACACGGTGCGGGTCTCGGCGTTCAGCCGGCGCCGGGAGACCGGGATCATGCGGCTCGTGGGTGCCTCCGGCTTCTACATCCAGGCGCCGTTCATCATGGAGGCGGCCGTCGCCGGACTGATCGGCGGCACGGTGGCGTGCGGATTCCTGGTCACCGCGCGGTACTTCATCATCGACCACGGTCTCGACCTGGCGCACAAGCTGACGCTGATCAACTTCATCGGCTGGGACGCCGTGCTGACCAAGCTGCCGCTCATCCTCGCGACGAGCCTGCTGATGCCCGCGCTCGCCGCGTTCTTCGCGCTGCGCAAGTATCTGAAGGTGTGACACACGCCAACAGGGCCGTACGGCCAAGCGTCCGTACGGCTGTGAGGCGTTGTCCTAGACTCACCGCCATGTCAGGTCGTGACCCGTTCTGTCAGCCCCGCCGCAACCGCGCCGGGGCCACCCTGACATTGGTCTTCGCGGGCGTGCTGGTGGCCGGGGCGGCGACCGGCTCGCTGCCCGGTTCGGTGCCGGACGGCTCCGGACGGAAGTCCTCCGTGCAGGCGGCCGGTTCGACCGAGCTGGAGCCCGCCGGCCACCACGAACAGGTGACGAAGGCGGCCGAGGAGGCCATGGCCGCCGGAAAGTCCCCCATGGAGGCCGCCGAACGGGCCGTCAGCCGCAGCGGCGACCGCTGGGGCGCCGTCTACTCGCAGGGCGACTACGAGGAGTTCCAGGAGGCCCTGGACGGCCAGTACACCGGCGTCGGCCTGTGGGCGCGGCGCGAGCGGGACGGCCGTATCGACGTCTCCAGGGTGCAGGCCGGCTCGCCCGCGGCCGACGCCGGGATCCGCCGGGGCGACCGGCTGCGGAGCGTGGACGGCGAGAAGGTGGACGGGCTGCCCGTCACGCAGGTCCTCTCCTTACTGCGCGGCGACGCCGACGACGCGCCCGCGGGCACGGCCGTCACCCTGGGCCTCCAGCGCGGCACGCGCGCGTGGACGCAGACCGTGCGCCGCGCCCGCCTCTCGACGGACCCGGTCACCGAGCGGCGCCTGGCCGACGGAGTGACCGTCATCAAGATCACCGCGTTCACGAAGGGCGTGGGCGAGAAGGTCCGCACGGCGGTACGCCGGTCGTCCTCGGGCAGCGGGATCATCCTGGACCTGCGGGGCAACTCCGGCGGCCTGGTCACCGAGGCCGTCACCACCGCCTCCGCCTTCCTCGACGGCGGCCTGGTCGCCACCTACGACGTCGACGGCACGCAGCGCGCGCTGCACGCCGGCCCCGGCGGCGACACCGCAAGACCCCTGGTCGCGCTGGTCGACGGCGGCACGATGAGCGCGGCGGAACTGCTCACCGGCGCCCTTCAGGACCGTGGGCGCGCGATCGTGGTGGGCTCCCGGACCTTCGGCAAGGGCTCCGTGCAGATGCCGAGCCGGCTGCCCGACGGCTCCGTCGCCGAACTCACGGTCGGGCACTACCGCACCCCGTCGGGCCGCAGCGTGGACGGTCACGGCATCACCCCGGACCTGGACGCGGGCAGCGACGCACTGGAGCGGGCGCGCACGGTTCTCACGGGCCTGGGCGACGACCCTTCGTGACCGCGCGGGCGCCGACCGCTTACGCGGCGCCCGCTGACGCACGCCCCGGATAATCTTTCCCCGCGACCCCTCCGTAGTGCGAAAATGGTGGGCACTATGGCTAAGGAAAAAGGGCGCAAGCTGATCGCGCAGAACAAGAAGGCGCGGCACGACTACCACATCCTCGACACCTACGAGGCCGGCCTGGTCCTCACCGGCACCGAGGTGAAGTCGCTGCGCCAGGGGCGGGCCTCGCTGGTCGACGGCTTCGTGCAACTGGACGCTCACGAGGCGTGGCTGTACAACGTGCACGTGCCCGAGTACAGCCAGGGCACCTGGACCAACCACAGCGCCCGCCGCAAGCGGAAGCTGCTGCTGCACCGGCTGGAGATCGACAAGCTGGAGTCGAAGTCCCAGGAGACGGGTCACACGATCGTGCCCCTCGCCCTGTACTTCAAGGACGGCCGCGCCAAGATCGAGATCGCGCTGGCGAAGGGCAAGAAGGAGTACGACAAGCGTCAGACCCTGCGCGAGAAGCAGGACCGGCGCGAGGCGGACCGCGCGATGGCGGCGGTGCGCCGCAAGCAGCGCGGCTGAGCCGGGACCGAGCCGGGATCCGGGTCTGGACCCGGGTCTGAACCCGAGCCGGGATCCGGGTCGGGAATGTTCCGGTGCCGGGTCGCGTTGGACCTCGTACGAACGCCGTACGACGGCCGGGTGACCGGCGGGAATACGGTGGCGTCGGCGGGCGTTGTTTCGTACGATGGCACCTGCACCTCACAGCGGGTGCGCACCTTGAGAAATCAACATGGGGATGATCGGTTTCGACAGCGGCTGTCGAAGCAGGGGAAGCGTGTCGAGGAAGCGGCCATGATCTCGTAAACCACAGGCCGAAAAAAATAATCGCCAACACCAAGCGCGATTCCTCCCAGCAGGCCTTCGCCCTCGCTGCCTGATCTCAGGTAGCAGAGCGAGCCTCCTACTAAGGGAGTGTCAGCCCGGGGCTGTTCCCGACCCGGATCCTGGCATCAGCTAGGGGACTAAACCTCGATCCCGGTCACGGGGTGAAGAGGGAAACCAAACAGTGACTGAGCCCGTCGGAGACTTGTCCGCGTGATCTCCGGGGCCGAGAAAATCGAAGCGGACTGCACACGGAGAAGCCCTGGTTCCGCACCGTTGGACGCGGGTTCGATTCCCGCCATCTCCACCAGCTGGAGCTGGGGGCCCCGCCCCCAGACCCCGCACCCCATGTGGACAAGGCCCCGTCGCTTCCGAGCGACGGGGCCTTCGTCGTTCCCACGGCCGCTCACCGGCTGCGCCGAAAAGGTTGTACGCCTCGTCGTTGCACTTGTGTCCCGCTTCTGTACCGCTTCTGTGCCATACGAAAAAAACGTTGGCATGTAAAGGACACGTGTAGGGATCATGGATCAACCCTGGATCCCGCCGGCGCCACTGGTGCACATCACCGGGCCGAACCGGCGGTCGATCCGTTCCTCATGACCAACTGGAGGACCCACGTGGTCAACAGTTCCGGCCTGAACGCGCGCCGCCTGGCGCGTGCCACGGCTGCGGCGCTCACCGCCGCTCTGGTGGCGACCGGTGCCAGCAGCGCCGTCGCCGCGGACCAGCCGGCACCCACCTACACCCGGCCGTCCGTTGACGTGAAGCCGTCCGGTGTCTCGAAGTACACGGGCTCCACCGCCCTGCCGGGGGACGCCCAGGTCAACCCGCTGTTCGGTGTCGACAACGGCGGCGTCCTGTGGGGCTACCCGCCCAACGGCGAGGGCGGCCTGGAGTCCCGTATCTGGTCCGGCGACAACTGGCAGACCGTCCGTACCATCACGCAGACGGACCAGGACGCCGACGGCTGGGCGGACGGCATCTGGTACGTCACGTCCGGCGGCCAGCTCGTCTACAGCGTCGGCGGCGACACCGACGACCAGCTCGTCGGCAACGGCTGGAAGATTTACAACCAGCTCTTCTCGCCCGCCAACGTCGGTGGCGCCGCCGCCGACGACCTGCTCGCGCGGGACGGCTCCGGCGTGCTGTGGCTGTACCTCGGCTACGGCAACGGCAAGCTGACCACGCGTTACAAGGTCGGTTCCGGCTGGAACATCTACACCGACATCACCGGCAAGGGCGACCTGACCGGTGACGGCAAGGCCGACATCGTCGCCAAGGACACCTCGGGCGTGCTGTGGCTCTACAAGGGCACCGGCAACTACAAGGCGCCCTTCGCGTCCCGCACCCGCATCGGCGGCGGCTGGAACACCTACAACAAGGTCGTCTCGGTCGGTGACATCGACATCGACGGCATCACCGACCTGGTCGCCCGCGACAAGACCGGTGCGCTGTACCTGTACAAGGGCACGGGCAACGCCGCCGCCCCGTACGCGTCCCGCGTGAAGATCGGCAGCGGCGGCTGGAACACCTACCGCCTCATGTTCTGATCCGGGCTCCCCGCCTCCTTCGAGGCACCACGACGGGCCGCTCCCTTTGGGGGCGGCCCGTTGTGCGTGCAGCGGATCATGTCGCACATGTCTGCGACGGGTGAAGAAGAAGCCCCTGCACAAGCGGATCGCCGCAGTGATCCGGGAGTTAGGGAGGTGGCTCGTCGGGCGGTGACCGGCAGTCCTCAGCAGAATTGAGGGCTCCCGGTCGGTAACCGCCTACCGGTGAAAAGGGGTCCCCGCTTGGAATTCCGGTCCGGGCGGGGGCCTCCGCCTCATGGAACCACACCGGGAGCCCGCTCAGCACCCCGGAGTTCGGGTGAACGCGAGTCCGCCCCGGTCACCCGGTCCGTCGGACGAGGGAGATCAGCAGTGCCACCGCCGCGGCCGTGACCGGCACCCCGTAGGCCGCCGTCGGGGACAGGTGTTCCACCGCCCAGCCGCCGGCCGCGCTGCCGCAGCCGATGCCGCCGAGGAGGCCGGTCACCGCGAGGGTCATGCCCTCGTTGAGGCGGCCCTCGGGGGTGCGCTGCTGGACCAGGGTCATGTTGGTGACCATGGTGGGCGCCGTCGCCGTACCGGCCACGAGCAGTGCCCCCGACAGCAGCAGGAGGGAGCCGGTCAGAGCGGCGGCCAGCAGGGGCAGCGTCATGAGAGCCGTCATCGCCGCCACGCACCACCGCAGCCGCCGGTCGGCCGGCCCCGCCGGGCGCAGCAACCCGTACACCAGACCCGCCACGCACGACCCGGCCGCCTGGAGACCGAGCGCCACGCCCGCCACCGACCGGTGCCCCTGGGCGTCCGCGAACGCCACCGTGACCACCTCCATGGCGCCGAACACCGCCCCCATGGCGAGACAGACCGCGAGTTGCGCGGGCATGCCCGGGGCCCGCAGGGGCGCCTTCGCCCGGGACGATCGCGGCCGGGGCGGCGGCTCCGTCGAGCGCTGGGCGGCGAACAGCAGCACGCCCGTGAGCAGCAGCGCCGCACCGGTCAGCGTTCCGGCCTCCGGGAAGACCGTGCCGCACAGGAAGGCCGCGAGGACCGGGCCGAGCATGTAGCACAGTTCGTCGGCCGCCTGCTCGAAGGAGTTCGCGGTGTGCAGGGCCTCGGGATCGCCCTCGAGCAGGTGGGCCCAGCGGGCGCGGGACATGCCGCCGGTGTTGGGGGTGGTCGCGGTGGCGGCGTAGGCGGCGAAGAGGGTCCAGTCCGGGGCGTCGTAGTGCACGCACAGCACCAGGGCCAGGCTGCCCAGCACCGCGCAGACGGTGGCGGGCACGGCGGTGCGCGCCTGGCCGTGGCGGTCGACCAGCCGCGCGATCCAGGGCGCGGTCACCGCGGTCGCCGCCAGACCGGTGGCGGTCACGGCGCCGGCGAGGGCGTACGAGCCACGGGCCCCGGCGATCATGACGACCGCGCTCACGCCGAACATGCCCGAGGGCAGCCGGGCGATGAGGTTCCCGGCGGTGAAGGCGCGGGCGCCGGGGAGGGCGAAGAGACGGCGGTAGGGGTTGCCCGACGCCGGAGCGGTCGCGGGGGGCACGGCTCGGTCGGTTGCTCCGGTGGTCGTCCCGGTGGGCGCTTCGGCGTTCGTCGGTGGCATGTCCACCACCGTCGCCCGGAGCGGATCACCCGGTCCAACACCTTGTCGGTGCCCATTGACGCACTCACGTTGTAAGTTCACCGCATGCCCGACCTGCCCGAGCTGCCCGGACGCCGCCCCCTGGACCCCCGCCTGCTCCGCGCCTTCCTCGCCGTCGCCGAGGAGCTGCACTTCACGCGCGCCGCGGCCCGGCTGTACGTGGCCCAGCAGGCGCTCAGCCGTGATGTGCGCCGTCTGGAACGGGAGTTGGGCGCGGAGCTGTTCGTGCGGACGACCCGGCTGGTGACCCTGACCTCCGACGGCGAGCGGCTGCTGCCGTACGCGCGCCGGGTGCTGGACGCGCAGGACGAGTTGCTGGCCGCCTTCGGACAGGCCCGGCCGCTGCTCGTGGACCTGAACTCGCCGGGCCTGGCCACCGGTCGCCGTGTGCTGCACCGGGCCCGTGAACTCGCCCCGGAGCAGGAGATCATGGCCCGCTTCGAGAGCGGCCTGACGGGCGCGGCGGCCGAGCTGCTGGCGGGCCGCCTGGACGCCTCCTTCGGCCGGTACGCGGGCCTGGACCCGGCGCTGCGGGCCATGCTGGACCACCAGTTCGTGCGGTACGAGCCGATGGCGGTCGTCCTGCCCGAGGACCACCCGCTGGCCCCGCTGCCGCGGGTGCCGCTGGCCGCGCTGGAGGGCGAGACCGTGTACGCCGGCGCCGGTAACCCGCGCACCCCGGAGTGGACCGACCTCGCGCACCGCCTGTTCGACGGCCGGGGCATCGCGGTCGCGCCACCGGCTCCGCTGGCCGTCGGGGTCGAGGAGTTCGAGCGGCTGATGGCCAAGACCGGCCACCCGGTGCTCGCGGTGGTCGGCTTCCCGGCCCTGCCCCGGACCGTCGTACGGCCGCTCGTCGATCCGGTCCCGCTGTCACCGGTGTCACTCGTGTGGCGCAAGGGACTGGTGCATCCCGCGTTCGACGCCCTGCGCCGCGCGGCGGCGGAACTGGCGGCACGCGAAGGCTGGTTCCGGCGACCCGAAACCGGATGGATTCCAGCCATCGACGAATCAGCGGCGAATCGGTCAATTCCGTTCACCATTGATCTTCACGATTCCTGACCACCTTCGCGGGCGTACGTTCGTGACCGCCGAGCACGGTGGGACAACGGGGGCGCTCGGGCAGGTGGGGGCCTGCTCCGGCGACGTGGGGCTCGGAGTCGTACGCGCGCCCGGAACACTCCCGTGGGGGAAGCTACGTGCGCGTGAACAAGGGGCCGGAAGAGGCCCAACCCGAATGGCCCGCGGCCGCGTCCGCGACCGGCGCGATGCCCGCCGCCGACGGCGACGGCGGTGATGCCGGCGCTGGCGGCGATGGCGGCGGCGAAGCCCAGACGTTCCCGGAGACCGGCACCGGCCGAGCGCTCCGGGTCGAGGACCCGTGGGAGGAGCCCGGACACGACGGCTCGGACCCGGGGGAACTGACCGTCCGCCTCGACCGTGTCGAGGGAAGCCCGGACGACACGGACACCTCCCGTCACGACCCGGACGGCCGCGAGGGCGGCGGCTCCGAGGGACCGGTCTTCGTCGACGCGTCGGGCCGCCGCAGCCGGCGGTTCCGCCGGTTCGGCATGGCGGTGGGGCTCGCCTGCGCGGTCTACGCCGTCGTCATCGTCGTCACCCTCCTCTCGGGCAACTCCGACGCACCCTGGCTGCCGGTCCCCGGCCAGGCCGACGACCGGCCGGCCGGCAAGGTCGACACCTCCCCGGTGCCCTCGGACCCGGCGCCACCGCCCGGCACGGGAGGCGGCGTCGCCGTACCAGGGGTGCCGGGGGTGTCCGGGGTGCCGAACGTACCGGGGCTCTCCGCGTCGGCCTCCGGCTCCGGAAAGCCGTCCGCGGCCCCCGGTGCCACGGCGCCCCGGTCCTCCGCCGGTGCGCGGCCGGGAGCCTCGGCCTCACCCGGGCCGAGCGGCACGGCGAGCGGCGGGCCCAAGCCGCCCGGCACCGGCACTTCGACCGGACCCGTCGTCGGTCCGACCCCGCCGCCGGCCTCCACCTCGCCCGACCCGTCACCCAGCGGCACCGGCGGCGCGTCCTCGCCCGACCCGTCGCCGTCCTCCGGCGGAGGCGGCGGCGGGAGCACGAGCGGCTCCGGCCCCGGTTCCGGAACGGTCGCGGAGGGGCCGGGCTCCCCGGTGCCCGTGACCAGTGAGCCGGCACCGGGAACCAGCGGGGCACCGGGCCCGACGACGGCACCCGGACCCACCTCCGCGCCGGGACCCGCCGGAACGTCCGGGACCTCCGGCGCCTCCGGCGCCGCGTCCGCCCCGGCGTCCTCGGGGAACCTCGCCTGATGGCCGCCCGTCTCCGTCGCGGCGACGCACGCCGCCCCGCCGACCACCGTCCCGCCGACCACCGTCCCGCAGAGCACCGCCCGGCCGGCCGTCGTCCCGCTGCCGGGCGCCGGCCTGCCGCGCGCCGGCCCGCGCCGCGCAACCGCCCTGCCGCCCGTCTGCCCCTGCGCCACCTGCTGCCGACGCTCGTGCTCGCCGCGCTGATGGCGATGCTGATGCTGCGCGGCTATGTGCACAGCGAGATCCTCGCCGACCACCGCATCCGCCCGGAGGCCGCCACCGACAGGGTGCCGGAGAAGATCCTCGACGGCGGCCCGGTCATCGACACCCGCGGCGGACGGGCGACCAGCCTGCGCGTCCCCGACCACCGCCTGGTCCTCACCTTCGACGACGGACCCGACCCGACCTGGACCCCGAAGGTGCTGGACGTGCTCAAGAAGCACCACGCCCACGCGGTCTTCTTCGTCACCGGCACCATGACCTCCCGCTACCCGGACCTGGTCAGGCGCATGGTCGCCGAGGGCCACGAGGTGGGTCTGCACACCTTCAACCACCCCGACCTCTCCTACCAGTCCTACAAGCGCATCGACTGGGAGCTGTCGCAGAACCAGCTGGCCATCACCGGCGCGGCCGGCGTGCGGACCTCGCTGTTCAGGCCGCCGTACTCCTCCTTCGCCGACGCGATGGACGACCGGTCCTGGCCGGTGACCCAGTACATCGGCAGCCGCGGCTACATCACCGTGGTCAACACCGCCGACAGCGAGGACTGGCAGAAGCCGGGCGTCGACGAGATCATCCGCCGGGCCACCCCGAAGGGCGGCAAGGGCGCGATCGTGCTGATGCACGACTCCGGCGGCGACCGCCACCAGACCGTGCAGGCCCTGGACCGCTACCTGCCCGAACTCCAGGCGCGCGGCTACCGGTTCGACAACCTCACCGAGGCGCTCGGCGCGCCCAGCGCGCTCACCCCGGTCACCGGCCCCGACCTGTGGAAGGGCAAGGCCTGGATCTTCCTGGTCCAGGCCGCCGACGACATCACCGACGGCCTGGGCATCTGCCTGGCCCTGGTCGGCGGTCTGGTCATCGCCCGCTTCGCCCTGATGCTGCTGCTCTCCGGCGCGCACGCCCGCCGGGTGCGCCGCCCCGGCTTCCGCTGGGGAGAGCCGGTCACCGAACCGGTGTCGGTGCTGGTGCCGGCGTACAACGAGGCCAAGTGCATCGAGAACACGGTCCGTTCCCTGATGGCGGGGGAGCATCCGGTCGAGGTCGTGGTGGTGGACGACGGCTCGGCCGACGGCACCGCGGACATCGTCGAGGCCATGAACCTGCCCGGCGTACGGGTGGTGCGCCAGGCCAACGCGGGCAAGCCGGCCGCCCTCAACCGCGGTATCGCGCACGCCTCGCACGACCTGATCGTCATGATGGACGGCGACACCGTCTTCGAACCGTCCACCGTCCGCGAGCTGGTCCAGCCCTTCGGCGACCCACGGGTCGGCGCGGTGGCCGGCAACGCCAAGGTCGGCAACCGGAACTCGCTGATCGGCGCCTGGCAGCACATCGAGTACGTGATGGGCTTCAACCTCGACCGCCGCATGTACGACATCCTGCGCTGCATGCCGACGATCCCGGGGGCGGTCGGGGCGTTCCGGCGGTCCGCCCTGAAGCAGGTCGGCGGCATGAGCGACGACACGCTGGCCGAGGACACCGACATCACCATGGCGCTGCACCGCGCCGGCTGGCGGGTGGTGTACGCCGAGAACGCCCGCGCCTGGACCGAGGCACCCGAGTCGGTCCAGCAGCTGTGGTCCCAGCGCTACCGCTGGTCCTACGGCACCATGCAGGCGATCTGGAAGCACCGCCGCGCCCTGCTGGACCGCGGGCCGTCCGGCCGCTTCGGCCGCGTGGGCCTGCCGCTGGTGTCCCTGTTCATGGTGGTGGCCCCGCTGCTCGCACCCCTGATCGACATCTTCCTGCTCTACGGCGTGGTCTTCGGCCCGACGCAGAAGACGATCCTGGCCTGGCTGGGCGTCCTGGCCATCCAGGCGACCTGCGCCGCGTACGCCTTCCGCCTGGACCGCGAGCGCATGACGCACCTGATCTCCCTGCCGCTCCAGCAGATCCTGTACCGCCAGCTGATGTACGTCGTCCTGCTCCAGTCCTGGATCACCGCACTGACCGGCGGCCGGCTGCGCTGGCAGAAGCTGCGCCGCACGGGCGTGGTGGAGGCACCCGGAGGGCCGGGCGGACCCGGCGGACCGGCACCGCGCGAGCGCGTGGGGGCGACCGCCGGGACGCCGGAGGCGACCGAGGCGATCGAGACGACGGAGACGACCGAGGCGACCGATCGGAGGCCGGTGGCATGACACAGGCCCTCGCCCCGGAGAACGCGGCCGGCCGCAAACCGGCCGGCGGCCGGGACCGCTACCTGGACCTCCTGCGCGCCCTCGCCCTCCTCCGGGTGGTCCTCTACCACGTGTTCGGCTGGGCCTGGCTCACGGTGCTCTTCCCGTCGATGGGCGTGATGTTCGCGCTGGCGGGCTCCCTGATGGCACGCTCCC